>NZ_JAFEUN010000139.1 GCF_016900895.1 Parashewanella hymeniacidonis | reverse complement strand
TGATTGAATAAATGCCTAACGCCTCAGATGGTACATCCTTGTACCTCTGAGTCTAGCCCGACATCCATGTCGGTCTCACGTCATTTTGCATTCAATCATATCTTCAACAGCTTCAATGGGAACTGTCAGCCCTTAAGCTGTATTTGAATATTTTAATGTTATCACTTGTACTGAATTTAAAACGACCAATACCCCTGGCGTTTACAACAGTTTCCCATGGCAAAGTTGTAATCTTAGTTGGTGAAAAACAGCGTAAGCGTAGCATGGATGCTGCGCTAGATTCTGGGGTTCATGGTCGTTCTCGCACATCATGTGCTTCACGACATTCAAGCGTCCTGCCTATCAGATGCACCATCGGAAGCGTTAGTTATTTTTTGCCATAAGAGGAATTACGTTTAACTTTGCGGGGCGGAACTGGGGTTTCCAAAGGGAAATTTGCTGAAGAACTCTTCTTTGGGCGGTGTGGAGTGCAACTCCACGACTTTATAAACTTCGTAGAAGTTTTGTTTCATTCTCAAAAGTGATGCTTCGCATCAAAAAGGCACTCGATGACCGACATACACAACTGTCGTTACTTCGTTGCCAGCTAACCACATGCTGGTATGATGGTAATGTTCTGAATTGCAGCCATAAAAAACTGGTGTTATTTAATTTCAGCGACTTTATAATTTTCGCAGAAGTTTTGTATTCACCGAGGTTTACCAATAACATCCTGTTCAATGCTCAAAATTTGAAACTCAGATTATGCAATTGAGTGTCGATACTGTATAATTTCCGCCACTTTTTTGTTCAATCTTTGTTACTGCGGAAACCCAATGAAGTTTATTGTTAAGTTATACCCTGAAATTATGATGAAAAGCCGCTCGGTAAGGGTTCGCTTTACCAAAATGCTTGAATCAAATATGCGTAATGTTCTAAAACGTGTGGATGATGGGGTAGCGATTCAACGTCAGTGGGATAAGATTTTAGTTAATGTACCCAATGGTTCAGATGAATTAGTTGCAACGGTAAGTGAACGTCTAGGTTGTATTCCTGGGATTGCGCATTCACTGCAAGTTCAAGAATTCAGCTTTGAAACCATGGATGATATCTATCAGCATGCATTACCGTTGTATAAAGACAAATTAGTCGGTAAAACGTTTTGTGTTCGTGTGAAACGAAACGGTAAGCATGACTTTAAGTCTAACGACGTAGAGCGTTATGTTGGTGGCGGGCTAAATCAACATACTGAGGCTTCAGGTGTCAAACTTAAAAATCCAGATATGACGATTAATCTTGAGATCAGTCAAGATAAGCTCTATATGGTCGTTGAGCGCGTTGACGGTTTAGGTGGCTTCCCAATTGCGACTCAAGAAGATGTACTTTCATTGATCTCTGGTGGTTTTGATTCTGGTGTTTCAAGCTTCCAATTCATTAAAAAAGGCGCAAGAACTCACTACTGCTTCTTTAATCTTGGTGGTGCACAGCACGAGATTGGTGTTAAGCAAGTAGCTTATCATTTGTGGAAAAAATATGGTGAATCACACAAAGTTAAATTCATCACCATTCCATTTGAAGATGTTGTAACCGAAATTCTTGAGCGTATCGATAATGGTCAAATGGGCGTTATCTTAAAGCGCATGATGATGAAGGTAGCAACTCGTGTTGCAGATCGGTTAAAAATTCAAGCGTTAGTAACAGGTGAAAGCTTAGGCCAAGTTTCTAGCCAAACCTTGACCAATTTAAATGTGATTGACCGCAGCACTGATTTATTAATTTTGCGTCCACTTATCACCATGGATAAGCAAGACATCATTGATGAGTCTCGTGTCATTGGCACTGAAGATTTTGCAAAGTCTATTCCTGAATACTGCGGCGTAATCTCTCAAAAACCTACAGTTAAAGCAGTGCTTTCAAAAATCCTAGCGGAAGAAGAAAAGTTCACTGAAGAGCTTGTTGCTAAGACTGCTGAAAAAGCGGTCATTATGAACGTTCGTGATATCGCAGCAGAGATGGATGCTCAAGTTACCGAGACTGAAACCGTTCAAGATTTATCTTCTGACGTAGTGGTTATTGATATTCGTTCTGCTGAGGAAGAAGAAGCGACACCGCTAGAAATTGATGGCGTTGAAGTGATTCATATTCCTTTCTTCAAGCTAGGCACGCAATTTGCGGATTTAGATCAAAGTCGCTCTTACCTGTTGTATTGCGACCGTGGCGTAATGAGTAAGTTGCAAGCGCTTTATTTGATGGAGCAAGGCTACACCAATGTTAAGGTATACCGTCCTTAATTAATGAGCATAGTATTTAGCTGTTGAGGGTAAACGACCTCAACAGCTATCAACTTGATTGTGTTCACATCAACATTTCTAAAAGCTCTAACAATATTATTTGCTGATCCAGTTCGAGTAACAAGTTTCCAAAACGTTTTTAAAGGTGTAATTAACAACGGTAATGTTAAATGACTTATCTTTTACAGTAAGTAAACCGTAAGCGACGCCATCTCGATTGGCATTACCTAAATACTGAATAGAGGCGTTGCTTTTTACCGTATCCACAGAGAGAGTCATATGGAGACCTAACCTACGTTATCGTTTTTAGAGTGTATATTTTTTGATAACAAGAAGAATAAGATCTGGTGCTGTACAGGTTACTGTAATTGATTTGGATAAAAAAAGTCGCATTGATGCGACTTTTAGACTCTTTAAAAATAGAAAACAGAATTATTCTTCAGCTGTTTGTTCTTTTTCAGCTGGCTTGTCTTCTTTTTTAGCAATAAGGAATGTTTGATGATCTTCGTTAAATAGATTAATCATCAATTCTTCCATAGACTGTGATAGGCTTATTTGAATTTCTTGGTTAATTTCTTTTTTATCAAATTCTAATTCTGTTGTTGGTTCAGCAAAAGCTACAGCAGAAAATGAACCAAAAAATGTAATGCCTAAAGCTGAAAGTAGTTTGCTCATGATGTTTGCCTTTTAAAAATGTCGCTGCTATCTCAGATTTAGCCAAACTACTGATTAGTTAATGCTTTAGGCTTATCTGAATCCCTATTTGATGGTGCGTAATTTAATCGAGCAGTGTACAGATAACAAACGATTAAAAGTAACCGTGCGGATTAGAAAAACTAATGCTAAAATGTACTCAGGATAGATAATAATTATTAGTGAATATAAAAAGAATAAGAGTGAAATTTTATGCCTAGACGATTGCCGCCATTAAACGCTGTGAAGGCCTTTGAGGCTGCTGCTCGCCATTTAAGCTTTACCAGAGCAGCTGAAGAATTATTCGTTACGCAGGCTGCTGTCAGCCATCAAATTAAAGCCCTCGAAGATTATTTAGGCTTAAAATTATTTAGGCGAAAAAATAGAGCTTTGTTATTAACAGAAGAAGGACAGAGTTACTTTCTCGATATCAAAGACATTTTCAGTCAAATTGCTGAATCAACAGAGCGTCTATTAGCAAGAAGCGCCATTGGCTCACTCACTGTGAGTATGCCACCGAGTTTCGCTATTCAATGGTTGGTGCCACGGCTTTCAAAGTTCAGTGAACAGAATCCTGAAATTGATGTTCGTATTAAAGCCGTCGATTTGGATGTCGATCATTTAACTGATGATGTTGATGTCGCTATTTATTATGGTGAAGGTAATTGGCCTCATTTACGGGTAGATAAATTACGTAATGAAGTGCTTATTCCTGTTTGCTCTCCTACGTTGTTTAATGGTCCCAAACCTTTAGAAAAACCGGAAGACCTTAAAAACTT
This sequence comes from Parashewanella hymeniacidonis, assembly GCF_016900895.1. GTDB lineage: Bacteria > Pseudomonadota > Gammaproteobacteria > Enterobacterales > Shewanellaceae > Parashewanella > Parashewanella hymeniacidonis. The sequence goes on along the minus strand of NZ_JAFEUN010000139.1, from coordinate 5,383 downwards.
TACCTTATTACATGATATGTCGAGAACAGACTGGCAGATGTGGTTTAAACAATGTGGTGTCTCTGGTATAAATGTCAATCAAGGTCCCATCTTTAGCCACTCATCTCTTGTATTACAAGCTGCTGCACACGGACAAGGCGTTGCACTTGGTTATAGTGTGTTAGCTACGCCAGATATCAAAGCCGGTCGGTTAGTTGTGCCATTTCAAGATGTCTTGGTAAGTCCTAACGCTTATTATCTCGTATGTCCTGAAAGCCAAGCAGATTTAGGGAAAGTTTCTGCATTTAGAGATTGGATGCAAGAAATGTTTGCTGAAGAGTCGAAAAACGAATTACTGGCAGGATAAATAATATGATTGCGTATGAAGTTGATGGCGATGTAAGTGATACTTTGGTTATATTTGCTCATGGAGCAGGCGCAGGGATGGATTCAGACTTCATGCAGCAAGTCTCTGCGAAGTTAGCCGCTAAACAAGTTCAAGTTGTCCGTTTTAACTTTAATTATATGCAGATCAATAAAGACGAGGGAAAAAGACCTCCTCCAGAAAGAATGCCCAAACTGATAGCCCATTTTGAAGAGCTAATTGCTGAAGTTGTCGCAAAATATCAACCTAAGCATCTATATTTAATGGGTAAGTCAATGGGAGGACGAGTTGCCGCTATTTTATGTGAGCAATCGAGCTTCGATATTAAAGGGGTTATTTGTCTTGGTTATCCGTTTATTTCGATAAAAGGTGGAAATCCACGGCTTGAGCCTCTAGAAAAGTGTCAAGTGCCTGTTCATATCATTCAGGGTGACAGAGACCGTTTTGGAAGCCAGCAACAAGTTCGAGATTGGATTTTGCCGAGTTACGTTACTTTTAGCTGGATACCCGATGGTGATCATAGCTTTGAACCAAGGAAGCGGTCGGGGCATAATCTGGAGCAAAATTTGAATTTGTCGATTGATCAAGTCATGGGCTTTATTGGAGAAAAAAATGCGTAAAGGACTTTTTTTAATTGCATGTTTCTTTGGCTTTTTAGCAACGGCCTTTGGTGCTTTTGGTGCACATGGGCTAAAAAGCGTTGCAACTAAAGAAATGATTGAGATATTTAATCTAGGTGTTGAGTATCAGTTTTATCATACTTTTGCGATCATGGGAGCTGCAATTGCTGGTCAATGGCTTCCTTCCAAACGCCTTGATTATTCAGCTTATGCTTTTATTATTGGTATTATTTTCTTTTCTGGTTCTTTATATGCTTATGCCCTCACTGGAACTAAGCTCGTTGCCATTATGACGCCAATTGGTGGAATGAGTTTCTTAGTTGGTTGGCTATTGCTTGCAGCAACCGTTTGGCAAAACAGAATGGAAAGCAAAGTTTAATTAGCCTGAAATGCTGTTGTGTATTCTTTCTCGATGTAGCTGATGTTAAAGAGGTGCTACAACAAATCTAAAGAGTAAATTGAGTGCGTCCTCTAGTGCGACAGTATGTAAAACCGCTATACTGTCGCCAATTTTATATTTCTAATTCATTCTCATGAAAAATCTATTCTTATTTTGCCGTGCGGGTTATGAAAAAGACTGTGCCGCAGAAATTCAATTCCGTGCTCAAGAAGTTGGTGTTGCAGGCTTTGTTAAGGCCAACAACAATGATGCTTATGTAGTTTATCAAGCATTTGAAGACAATGGTGCAGATGTTTTATTAAAGAAAATAAAGCTCAACGATCTTGTTTTTGCGAGACAAATGTTTGCTGCTAGCGAACTTCTCTCCGATTTACCAGAGAGTGATAGAGCTTCACCAATTGTAGAAGCTCTATCAAAGGTGGAAAAAGCAGGTGAAATCCGAGTTGAAACGCCTGACACCAATGAAGCAAAAGAGTTGTCTACATTCTGCCGTAAATTTACAGTACCTCTTCGTCAGGCTCTTAAAAAGTCAGGTAGCTTACTCAATAAAGAGAATCCAAGAAGACCCATCATTCATGTGTGTTTTATTGGTTCAGGTAAAGCTTATGCAGGTTACTCGTTAAGCAATAACACTTCATCATACTTTATGGGGATTCCAAGACTTAAATATCCTTCTGATGCACCAAGTCGTTCAACGCTCAAATTGGATGAAGCTTTTAAGCACTTCTTAACTCCTGAAGAGCAAGAAGAGCGCTTACGCAGCGGAATGAACTCTGTCGACTTAGGCGCTTGTCCTGGTGGTTGGACTTACCAGCTGGTTAAACGTGGTATGTTTGTTGCGGCCGTAGATAATGGCCCAATGAATGAAAAGCTGATGGATACAGGGCAAATTAAACACTATCGTGAAGATGGGTTTAAATTTGAACCTTACCGTAAAAATATCTATTGGCTTGTGTGTGATATGGTTGAAAAGCCTGCACGTGTCGCTGAGTTAATGGAGCATTGGGCTATCCAAGGGTGGTTTAAAGAAGCCATATTTAACCTTAAGTTGCCAATGAAAAGCCGATTTAAAGATGTTAAGCAAATTTTGGCTACCATGGATGAAGTACTTCGTGAAAATGGTATCGAAGATTTTAAAATTCAGTGTAAGCATCTGTATCATGATCGAGATGAAGTGACGGTTCATTTATGGTTGAATCCTAACAACCCTTGGAACTTTAGTTAAAAGGGAATTCCCAGAGCAACATCCTAATAAGCGCTAGTCATTTATTAGCGCTTTTTTCTATAGCTTTTGTTCTAACACTGTACATTTCATCATCTATACTTTTTAAATCATTTAAATAAGAATTTTTGAAGTGACGAGTTGGGATGAGCACAAATTCTGAAGATTTAAATAAAGGTGCCTTAATCGCTACATCCACCTACATTGGTGGATTTATTGTTGGTTACTTGTTTAATATCTTACTGGCACGAATCCTAGCACCTGAAGCCTATGGTAATTACAAAGTTGCTGAGGCTTTTGTTGGTCTAGGCTCCATCATTGCACTGATGGGAGGCTCAAAAGCGGCTGCAAAATTACTTTCTGAAGATATCATAGGAGGCAACTCAAGGAAGGTTTGGACCTACGTTTGGTTTTATTTGAAAGTTGTGATTTTTGCATCGGTTGCGATTTTTTTCCTATCCATCCTTGGGCATCATTTACACATTTCGATTTTTAATGGGAGCAGCTATCATCCTATTTTACTCGCATCATTAACCATTCCTTTTTCAGCTGCTTCTGCATTAATTGGCTGTTTATTTCTAATGTCAAAACAGTTAGTTTGGTCTTTTGCTCCTTGGAGAATCGGTTATCCGCTTTTACGAATGATCTTATGCGGTGCTGTTTTCATTTTCGCAGGAAGCCTGAGCGATATGACGGCAGTATTGTTAATGAGTTTAGCCGCACTTATTATTTTTGCGTTTCAGTTTAGGCAAGCTATAAAAACAGACTTAATCTCCCTTTCGGGTGATAGCATTGCGCATGATCAAAAAGTTTGGCTAAAAACGTCAATTCCACTGATGTTTATCATCATCATTCAAATCTTGATGAGTCAGGTTGATATTTACATGCTTGAATGGATGAGTGGAGAAACTTCTGTAGGCCATTTCGCAGCTGCTCAAACGACCGCTAATCTCATTATGACCATTAAAAATTCAGTTTATGCCTTTATCGCCCCTGTTGTTGTGATAGCGCTAAAAAGTAATGATGTTGCAATGCACACATTGAGTCGCAAATACTTTCAGTTGCTTATATTTACAGCGTTACCTTTATCACTCATTATTATGTTTAATGCCGACAGTATTTTAGTTTGGTTTGGGCATGACACTGAGTTAACGGAACACGCATTGAAATTCTTAACTTTGGGTAATATGGTTGATGCTATTTTTGGCTTATCAGTAATTTGGTTACAATTCTCTGATGATCAAAAACTTGTGATTAAAATTTTAGTCACTTCGCTCATTATCAATATTATTTTAAATATTTTACTCATCCCAATTTTCGATATTGAAGGTGCTGCTGTTGCTACGGGATCGGTAAGGGCTGCTTCTACGCTTATCATTACTCTTGTCGTCCTAAAGAAATATAGGCTTTTCCCTTGGGGTAAAAAGGAGCGGCAAGTGTCGGCGGAGTAAGCTTTGCAAAAGCTTATGATAGTTACATCACAAAATTACTTATTCATTACTGATTTTTTAACGAAAAGCATTAATTAAACACCTGAATTGATTTTGAATAATCTCAATCTAAATGATAATAGATTGCATGTAACCATTCACCAAGCTCCTCTTGTTTTTTGTGAAACAAGTCACATGTTCTAATGTTGTTACTTGAACGATCTTTTATAGTGTTTTTATGTACACATGAAAAAGAAACAATGCTTCGAGAAAGATGCTCCACAATCTGCCAATTTGAAAGATGCTAATTTGCTGATTCAAGTTATGGCAAAAACTTCGGGAGTACGAAGATAGGTTAAAGCAGTCTTCTTAGAATTCATCAAAATCGCCGTCATCAGATACATCTGAAGCAAAGGCTGATAGAAAAAGCTCAAACACCTCGTAGCAGAAATAAGGTGGGCGCTCAGCCAGGCCACACGGGGAAAAGAAGACCTTTAGCTGAACTGTCGGATGATGACATCGTAATTGAGTGCAAACCTCAGTCTTACTGCAGTGCTTGGCTTGACCAATATGGTCCACAATTCCAAGGACGAGGGGGCGGAAAGTTTTTAATGTGCTGTTCTTTTGATATTGCAGCTAAATTAGCTTTAAACCTAAAAAACTCAGTTGAACGCTAAATGACTTTTTAAGCCCATGAAAGTAAATTAATAACCTGATTGAATATTATCACCTGTTGGGTGAATCGCTCTACGCTCACAAGCTGGTTAAAATTGCCGTTATCTGCGTTAGAACATTTGCAAGTAGATTAACTAGTCGGTTCTGAAAAAATCCATTTCAAGAGTTAAAATGTACAGCATCTGATTTACGCAAAATTCAGAGCCGTACCCAAAAGCAAGATTTCTTAGATTTTGCGTCAATTTCACTACAAAACAGCCAAAACTCACCATCTTTTTCGAGCAAAAAGAAAATGGCTAACCACTTTCTCAAGTTCCAGGCACACGCAGCCATTAGAAGGTTTATTGAGTCGCCAATACTGCCCTTTAACCAGTTCTTACACAGTCTAAAGTCACTCTTCAAGTGCCCGATTACTGGTTCAATGGTTGCCCGTTTTTTACAGAGTTCACTTTTACGTTTTCTTTTTGCTTGCGAGTCCCGTTTTAATGGCCGACTCGGGATAACAACTTCTTAGTCAACATACTGCATACACCCTTTATAGCCTTTATCTGGCTCTTCGTCGTTTCATGTGGATTTGAGTAGATCTGATACAGGGCTAGCAATCATAAAGATCATGGTTATAAATGTTCCTGTATTACGGTAGCCTCTGGCTCGTGCTCTGGCCGCTTGAAA
>NZ_JAFEUN010000138.1 GCF_016900895.1 Parashewanella hymeniacidonis | reverse complement strand
CTTCTGGAAACGCTCACTAAAAACAAATTTGCTTTTGATATTTATCACCAGAGTTGGACTTCCTGCTCTGGCGAGCTCGCTTGTATTTGTGACTTTAGATCATATAGATCTGATCAGTCCCCTGGTTTGCGTACCATGGCGATAACAATGAGTTGTTATCTGACAATGGTACTATGGATTGGTTTATTTGGTAACAATGCCAGCGCCTTTGTTGCCGCCATTATCGGGGCCCCAATTTTATTTTTAACTGCGCAACGCCGATGCCGTGATGCCAATAAACCACAGTGGATAGGGTTATTAAGCCAGCTCCCTTGGTGGTTGATGACCTTTATTGTCAGCTTTTCTGGCTCGGTGAGTTGGTGGTTAGCAATTGCCTTGTTAGGCATTATCGGCAGTATGCTGTTAGCGGTTCCGCCCAGCCGCAGTGTTGGCCGTTTTGAATATGGTTATCATGGCCCAGCAACACAGAAAATGGCAAAATTAAATACAGTACGTAGGGTTGAACCATCCTTAAACGGAGATGTTGGCTCTTCAGATTCTACTGAGTTTGCAAATTCGGATGGTCATTCATCGATTGGGGCACAAATCCAAGAAGTTATCGAAGAGGCCCCAATTAATCAAAAACAGTGGTTAATTGCAGGCGCAGGACTGCTCGGAGTTGTAGTTATTGGCATTTTTATTAACGGTTTTTTTACTGGAAATAGTAATGCCGATGATGAGCAGGATGCAGAGCAACAACAGCCGCCTGCGATTGCTAAACCTAAGGAAAGTGTTTCATTGCAAGATGGTTTTCAACTTTCATTACAAGATGATAAGCTGTTCATGATCTGGTTAGGTAGCGACGGAAACGGCGAAATGTTGTGGCAATTAGCCGATGCAAAAGGCGATCGAAGTTGTCGTCAGTTACGATTCAATAATGGTACGGTTTATCGCCCAATGACCGTTGAACGTCTCGCCGACAGGAATAACAGCACTCAAGCCGGTTTTTCGCCACTGGATACCAAAGATATCATTAAAGACATTGCTCGCAGGGGTAAAGTCAGTATTTGTGGTTACAACTTTAGTTTAAAGGGTTCACAATCAGATCTTTCAAAAAGCGCCGTATTTCGAGCTTATATTGAATGATGGAATCTATTCGCCAACAGATTCTGCCTTACTATCTCAGTGAGGCAGAAATTGAGCGTACGCATATCACTGAAATCGGCCGTGGTCACATTAATCACACTTGGTTGGTTCAGTCAGTTGAATGTCAATTCGTGTTGCAAAAAATCAATACTCAAGTGTTTGAACAGCCATGGACGTTAATGCATAATTTGCAGCAACTGCATCAATGTTTAAGCGATAGAGAAGTGCGAGGTGAGTACCGTTTAAGAAGTATCGGTTATCGCCAAACATTACAGCAAGAGTCTGCGGTTGAACATCCAGATTTGGGCTTTTGGCGAGCGTTAGATTATATTGATAACAGTTACAGTATTGATGTCGTTGAGTCAGCGGAACAAGCTTATCAAGCCGCAAAAGCGTTTGGACATTTTTCAGCTCAAGCGTCGCACCTACCTTCTTCAGGGTTAATTGATGTCATCGCAGACTTTCATGATCTTAATCATCGATTTAAGCAGCTCAAAACCGCTATTGATATGGACGTAAAGGGCAGGGGAACAGCCTTTAACGCATTGATTAATGATGTTTTAAGTCAGCAATGGTTGATTGAAGATATCAATGAGGTAGTCATAGGTTTACCACTGCGTGTTTGCCATAATGATACCAAAATTAATAATTTACTGTTTGACACTTCGTCTCATCAAGTGAGTGCCGTTATTGATCTTGATACCTGTATGTCTGGCTATTTAATGTATGACTTTGGCGATATGATACGCACTTTTTGTTCTCCAATGGACGAAGATTCCATTGAGTATGAGAAAGTGATTGCAAGAGATGACATTTTTGAATCTGTTGTTCAGGGGTATTTCAGTGAACTGGGTGATGTACTGACCCAAAACGAGCGCAAGAGTTTATGGTTAGGCGCACTGGCAATGCCATTGATGCTTTGCGTACGGTTTCTAACGGATCATCTAAACGGAGACCAATACTTCAAAGTGAAGCATTCAAAGCACAATATACATCGAGCAATGAATCAGTGGCATTTGTTTAAAAGTCTGTTGAAAAAAGAGCAGGGATTAAAAAAGTTTTTATTTGAAGCTAAGTAACCATCTTATCAGGTTGAACAAGGCAGTAACTGGATGGCTACTGCCTTTTGGGTATTATTCAGCCTGACAGGTTGAGTTATTTTCAATGGCATATATTTTTGCGGTTACAAAGTTCTTTGTGCCGTCTATCTCTGGTGACCAATTATCATCTTCAGTCGCAGTTTTAGCAAAAAGGTTACAACCTTCAATTTTATACGGCATTATTTTCCAACGCTGAGTGAGAACCCCATTACTGTCTACATTCTCACCTGATAACTCAGTTGAAAGCTCGATTGAGCCACAGTTTTTACGAATAGCACCATTGAAATGGAATGCTTGGCAAAAATTACCTTCATTGTCTCGAGAGACAACACTTTCTTTTGAACCATCAAGTCTATAGCTGGTTAAGCTTGAGTCAGGTACTAATATATCTTCCATACTTGGTAGGTTATCGGCATGTTCAACGCAGTTTTTTATTGCGGCACTAACATCAGTATTTGTTCTTAACGTTGAAGCATCAGGAACATAAGACCGTATCATCATGGTATTCCCATTTCTACACGGTGTAACCAATGATTGGAGTAGCGGTGGAGTGAGAGCTTGCCACTTATCTGGATCAATATTCTGTATTAAAGTGTCCATTGCTATTTTATTGAGAGCGAATTGACCTCTACGCTCCGTAGAGCCTTTCACTTTGAAGAAACCTGAGCGAACAAAACCGGCTTCGACCGTGAACAATACTTTTTGATGCCGGAGTACTTGTGGATTAAAACTACGCACGTGCTGAGGGACATCGATGATAATAATTTCCTTATTATTTACTGTCTTTTTTAGCCATTTACTACGGGCAAGGTGGTTGCTTGTTTGTGTATTGCCTTGCCAAGATGTTGTATAGAAGTTAGCGGCATTTAATTCCGGTAGTAGCTCGATGATAAGCTTAGTTCCATCTCTTTTGGTGAGCAGTGCACCCGTTAACATCTCAATATTGCCTTTTGAAGGCGAAGAAGACATTAGTTGATCTAAACTTGTGGCTGTAATGTTTTCATCACTAGAAGAGATGATGTCAACGGAGTTACAAATGTCATTGAGCTCGGATTTATTTTCACAATTTCTTGCATCAAATATAGAATAAATGTCGTAGTCAGCAATGCTTTCGTAGCTGAATAATTTTGCACCCTCTGGGAAATTCTTGTCCGCTAAGACTTGCCCCCAAGAATGATTCAGATCTGTGTCTGTAAACGTTGTAATGTTTAGAGGATATCCTGCTAGTGGAAATTCAACAGCAAGGAGCGTACTACTGAATATTGGGATTTCGGAATTGTGAAGATGCAGCTGCTTATCATCTCCTATAGAGAGGGCGTACTTATTCGTTAATGACTCCCAGTTTTGCTCAACCAAAACTCGAGTATTTCTTAAACCACTGTTAGGTATTAAAGTGAAAGCCCCGTCTTCATATTGGTAAGCTTTGACTGATGCTGTTTTGAGTGCTGAAGATATTTTTCGTTCGCTATAACCTAATAATTTATCGCCAGTGAGGTTTCTTCCAGAAAGCTCGAATAACCCTGTTGTTGATATTTCATTAACTAAATCAGCTTGTGTCCTGAATACGTCTTGAGCTGACTTATCTAGCATTAAAGCGAACTTGCTTTCATTTAATGCGAGTTTAGCCATTGAAGCATCAGAAAAATTTAAGGTTGTGGCGGGTTTGGTATTTTTTTGCTCATGAAGAAACATTGCTTCTTGCATGATATCTTTTATGTGTCGTATTTGTGTGGAAGCGATCATCATTTCTAATTCTTTTAGATGCTCCTTTTCTGATTGAGTTGATTGATGAACGTGACGCATATAATGATGGTGTTGTATGCGTATTGCGAGCAAAGCGGCGGCGGTTTGCTTTATAATATCAGTTTGAGTATTTTCTTCAGATGTTGATGATGCATTTTTAGGTGCGGCTAAAAAATCACCAAATCCTTCACAGTGAGGTAAGATTTCAACGACACTATTTTTGGCGTTTTCTAATGGGAAACCCTGAAGCACCTTGTAACTTGCCATATTACTACAATGAGAAATAATGCGTGCACCTGGGTATCCATAAAACGCAGCCTCTCCAGGCAGTATGTTACCTGCCGTGTCCGTTGTTTCAGCTGATATCTCGGCAATTAATCGATTAACGGTGGCATCCAACTCAGAGACATTTTCAAGTGTAAATTGACCTTGTTCATTCGTCATACTCATTGGTTCGTCATTATTGTGAATACGATCCGAGTTGAGGTCCATATAAACTTTTGCATTGACCAGATAGTCATGTGAAATGACTTTGCCTGTAATGATTGTGGTTTTGGGGTGTTCGATCGGTTTTTTTGATTCTTTATTATCACTACCGCAAGCAGATAGTGCTAATACGACGGTAAAAGCAGTTAAGTTTAACATGCACTTCATAATGCCACTCCATGTGAAAGTAAAAAATGTAGTGCACTTGAATGAGGTGTTTCTTATTCTTAAAGGTGTGGCTCGATTTAAATCTAGATAGTCACATCCTGGCCGTTAGTGTAGTTCATGCTATGAATATGCGCTAACAACACATAAATACTAAAATTGTCGCCTTACTTCAAAGCGCCACTCAAAGCCACCCACATCTGTGTCAGAGGTGAAAGGGTGTTGAGCCAATATCTGGTTTAGCTACAATCGATTAGGGGCTGTTGATCTTTGTTGATATTTTCAGCAATGATTATTTTTTGACGATAGCAAAGCGGAACAAGCGTTATTTAGTTCTTCTAAATGAGCGCAGTGACAATGCAGATAGCGTTAAAAATAACCATTGCCCTACGGGCTGAGTCTAAATCGCCTTACTCTGTGTTAAAAATAGTTTATTTAGATGACTAAATTGCACTATTTCCGCCTCGATTAAGGCGATGTATTGCTCAGCTGAATTATTAAACAAAGATCAACAGCCCCTAATGTTTAGTTTAAGAATGAGTTACTTATGAATATCAACGATTATCTGCATAAGTTTTAGGTTAATTAAAGTTAATTCAATGCAGATTGATTGCTCTGTTAAACTGCAGTTTTTGATATTGTTAATATTATATTGAATGATCAATTCTGCTGCTGGTATCAGTTTAGAGGAAGCGTATTTTCAAAGTGTTTTTGACCTTGGTGTTGCAAAAGCAAATGAAAGCTTTACGTTTGATGGGGTTACGATGTCTGTTAAAAGTCATAACGGCATCAATGACCATTCGATTTATCAAGTAAGTCGTACTGAAACCTCCAGTTCACTAAAATCCTTTTTAATGAGAAAGAATGATCGCATACCTAAGCGACTACAAGAATTACTCAATACTCAATCAGTGAAATATAGAATAGCGTTAATCAATAAGGAGCAACAAAAATTAGGCGTTGGTAGTGTTGAGCTGAACGCAAAAAGGCCCTTATTAACGGTGGCTTGTTGTGCGGGCAAAGTGGTAAGTGAAGAAGGATTAACATCGCTTTATTTAAACTCAGTTCAACTTATGGGGCTGGAGCAGACTCATAAGAGGTTTACTGTCAGTGACTATACTTTTTTGATATCTGCAAGTTCCCATCAACCGACTCAATATTCTGTCATAGTAGTTCCTCATAAGTCTGAAAAGTCGACAGAATATTCTGAACGTTTAAGAGGGGTCGTTGAGTCTTTAGTTAATCAAACTAGAACACAAGAACGTGCCAAGAAATGTAATCGGCAAAGAGTGGCTCCATTAGCAAAAGCGGACTTAGTAAACTGTTGTCGAAAATTATCTGATATTTTAATGCGTCGGTCAGATTTTGCTATGTTGGTGGGGGAAGGTCTTTGTGAAGAATGGGTAACGTCCAATGCCGATGCGATGAATAACTTTCCTGCGCATCAACAGCAACACTTTATGTATAGTGTGTCTTTTCAGCAAGGCTTTCTTCATTCTCTTGGTTTAAACACTCGAAAGCCAATTCCTGTATACCTCTTACTTCAGTTGATTCAGTATTATCGTGCGGAAAACCCAGCCTTAGTGGAACTTATTTACCAAAATGTATCCGAGCAAACTCATTACAATTCGAAATTAGCAATAATCTGGGATGATTTTGAATGGCAGGCGCAATATGAGGAAATTAAAACATTTGTAAGCCAAAAATCGGCTGAGTTTGCAAATCAATTTGCCTCTGATGACATTGAGGGCGAGCTCTGTCGGAAAATTAAGGGTTTAGGGGTTTCTATAGCACTCGCCCAATTTCAATATAAATCGATAACATGTTGCTATTACGTAGGAAAGCACGCAATTAGTTGTGATATTCATGACAACACACCAACCCATGAACATATTTTTAATGCGAGTACATTTTTAGCGCTGACAAAAAAAATGACAAAACGGCTTAATGATCCCGTGTTTATTCAGCGAATGGCTCTAGCTCACATGCATTGGGCTCGTTCAAAGGGCGCCGAAGTAGATTCGTGCGAGGCAGAGCAAGTAACTAGCGTTTTATCTCAAATGCAGCAAGATCAGGTGCTTAGTGAGCTCACTAAGGATGAAGATCAAGCTGAACTACTGCAGGAGATCAGAAAAGCATTAATTCTTTTAAATACAGGTGCGGCCAATAACAGCACCGTAATCATCGAGCTTGGTGGTGAAACCCTACCGTTTTATTTGTGTTATTTAAGGCATCACTTTCTGTTAAAAAGTAAACAGTGTGAGCAAGCCGAGCATCTTAGAAAACAAGTTGGCTCTGCAGTTTCATTAGATTATTTACCGCATCAGCTTTTTGATATTCAACATCGATATGAATACTGGGAAAACGAAATACAGCAAACAATGGACGACATAAAGTCTCCTCGTTCACTAGAGGGAGTGACAGAGAAGCTTCGTCACATACTTCAGTCTTGTCCATTTGAAATCTTGAAAACACAAAACCAAATTCAAGAGAAATTGTCTGACATTGAGACCGCAATCTTGAATCAAGAAAAACAAGATGAAATCCATGCATGGAAAAGTAAAGTGCAAAAGTATTTTAATTCAAAAAAACAGCATAAAAATTTACACCATGCTACAAAAGAGCTAACAGCATTAATCACTTCTGCACCATCACAACAACTGGTTGCTGAGTTTAAACTTACAACAGAGTTAGAAGAAATCGATCAGGCCATCAGCACAAGAGCGACACAAGTTCGAGAGGTATTAAACGACCCTGTCGCAGTGGAAAGTGCATTACTCACTTATATTGAATCTGAGGGTATATTAGCCACTTTTGATTCCTTTAAACTAGCAAACGTTGGTCTGCACATCAGTATTAGTCTCAATGGAACTCAATTTACCGTTAAAGCTTTATTTGATGATAGCTCAGGGGAAATTACACTATCTGACGAAGACCGACGTAAAGCGGAAGCTGTCATTACAGACATCATTCAAGAATCTTCATTTTATTCGGTGGCTATTGAGCGTGAGCGTAAGTGGTCTGACTCCATAACCCTGAGTGATGCAGATTATGAAAAGTTTGCTACAGAATTGCTAAAATCTAGTATGCGAGTTCGTCGAGTCGAAACCAGCAAAATGATGTCACAAAATGAATACTTGATAACAAGGCTGAAGAAATTTCCTATTGGTTTCCAGTTTGCCGTAATCAAGCATATTCATTCTCCTGCCCGTAAGTTATTTTTGGAACTAACCTGCTTAGAAGCTGAATTTGCAGGTTTTCCACACGCTATGGCGAATCAGTTTAATAACCTAAAGGAAAGAATGAGCTATTTAGTTTGGCAGCTGGCGGAGTTGGAAGAGTATCAAAATCATATCTATACACACTATTGCTCTGTATATGGTGTTGTGATTGATTTACAACGGCAAAAAAAATATGACGAAGCAATTCAAAGGGTTGATAAAATCTATAGAGACCCTCTGTCGTTTAATCCGGAAACGTTGCGGCTTAAAAGTAAGCGTGCAGAGTTAGTACAATTAAAGAATGAATTAATCCAACAGTACCTCAAACGATTTGACGATACAGAGCAGGTTATTCAAGCTTACGAAGAACAAAAACCACAACAGCATGAGTTTAGAACTTTAACCTTTAGGTTTGTATTTGCTGGGGCTGAGTTTTCAGTGAATGAAGGCGCTCAAACCTATAAGGTTTCGATTCACTCGGTGTCTGTAAATGAAGTTAAGTTAGACAACGAATATGAAAAAGAGTTGCTAGAAAAACTCGAAACTATTTTTGAAGATAGAAAACAAACATTGCTCGGTCAAAGCTTACGTCGTCAACTGAAAATGAATGAAGAACAGAGAGTAAAACGCAGTTTAGCGGTTGGGGTTGAGTATACTGATACGGATGGCTGGGTGTTAATTGATGTTCCGTCCAAAGAAATTGATCTAGTGGAAATGACAAAAAAAGTACCTATGCAAGAAGTTAATCAAACGGAGCTGTAATACTAGGGGGGGTTGATCTTTGTTTAATCATTCAGCACTCTGAAAGTTACATGAACAAAATACCTGCACTCAACTCACTATTTTTCACGATCATTTGTCCGATCTAATCATCATGTCATGCTGTTGATATCATTCATTGAGTTGTAGCTTATTTTGAAAGTTAGTGGCATTGATATTGATGCAACCATTGCACATGTCAGACAGCAATTAGAAACTGATAACACAGTGATCCCAGTATTAAAACTGGCCATTGAAGCTTTGCTTATGGTCATTTTAATTTTGGCTAACCGTCTCGGCATGAACAGCAAAAACAGCAGTAAGCCACCTTCAACCTAAAAAACTCAGTTGAACGCTAAATGATTTTTTAAGCCCATGAAAGTAAATTAATAACCTGATTGAATATTATCACCTGTTGGGTGAATCGCTCTACGCTCACAAACTGGTTAAAATTGCCGTTATCTGCGTTAGAACATTTGCAAGTAGATTAACTACTTGCTGCACGCTCTGCCTTGCTACCGATAATTTTTTCTGCGCTTGAAAACGTACCCAACTGAGTTTTCTA
>NZ_JAFEUN010000137.1 GCF_016900895.1 Parashewanella hymeniacidonis | reverse complement strand
CTGATAAATAGCTCACTCACATCACAAAATTATTTCTGAGATATTTGCATATATAAGTAGCGTCGGGCTGGTTCAACAACCAGATAAGGCGCAGGCTGCGCTACGCCTATCCTTATTTATTATCGAGGCCAAGTTGATCCCAAATGTCATCAACTTTTTGTTTTACGGCTTCATCCATCACAATGGGGGTGCCCCATTCACGAGTGGTTTCGCCTTCCCATTTATTGGTCGCATCCAAACCCATTTTCGAACCAAGACCAGCAACTGGCGAAGCAAAATCTAAATAATCAATAGGTGTATTATCAATCATGGTGGTATCACGTGTTGGATCCATACGGGTCGTAATGGCCCAAATGACATCATTCCAATCACGACAATTTACATCTTCATCAACGATGATGATGAACTTGGTATACATAAACTGGCGTAAAAAAGACCAAGCGCCCATCATTATGCGCTTGGCATGTCCGGGATACTGTTTACGGATTGATATTACTGCCATGCGGTATGAACAACCTTCTGGTGGTAAATAAAAATCGATAATTTCTGTATACTGCTTTCGCAGAATAGGCACAAACACTTCGTTAAGTGCCACACCTAACATCGCTGGTTCATCCGGTGGACGGCCGGTGTAAGTGCTGTGATAAATGGCATCTTTTCGATGGGTAATATGCGTGACCGTAAATACTGGGAACGATTCTGTTTCGTTATAATAACCAGTGTGATCACCATATGGGCCTTCTTCAGCGGTTTCTTCAGGGTCAATGTAACCTTCAAGAATGATCTCGCTGGTGGCTGGGACTTCTAAGTCACAGCTAATGGCACTGCAAACTTCGGTGCGCTTTTGGCGTAATAAGCCTGCAAAGGCGTACTCGCTCATGGAGTCGGGCACTGGCGTTACTGCGCCTAAAATGGTTGCAGGATCACTACCAAAAGCGACAACTACAGGGTATTTGTCACCAGGGTGCTTTTCTTTGAAATCTTTAAAGTCCAATGCGCCACCACGGTGATCGAGCCAACGCATAATAAGCTTATTCTTGCCAAGCAATTGCTGTCGATAAATCCCGAGGTTCTGACGTTTCTGTCTCGGGCCTTTAGTAATGGTCAAGCCCCACGTCATGAGTGGCGCTACATCACCCGGCCAGCAGTGCTGAATCGGCAGCTGAGTTAAATCGACGTCGTCTCCCTTGATCACGACTTCCTGACAAGGTGCTGATCTGACCGTTTTGGTCGGCATTTTTAGTGCCTGTGAAAACTTCGGGATTTTACTCATGGCGTCTTTAAAGCCTGCTGGTGGCTCAGGTTCTTTAAGGAAAGCCAACAATTCACCGACTTCACGAAGTTCAAGCGGATCTTGCTTACCGAGCGCCATCGCAACTCGTTTAGGCGTGCCAAACAGGTTCGCCAATACCGGCATAGTATGTCCGGTTGGGTTTTCGAATAGCAAAGCAGGGCCTTGTGCTCGAAGTACTCGGTCGGCGATTTCAGTCATTTCAAGATTAGGATCAACTTCGTGACTGATACGTTTGAGTTCGCCATTAGCCTCTAAGTGATCGATAAAACTTCTTAAATCCTTAAAACTCATAAGTTCCTAGATGAAAGATAATTAATATGGCCGAACTATAGCATTTTTGAGAATTATGCGTCATATCAAATTATTTTGAAGATGATTAATTCTGGTTGTTTTTCTGTACAAAATGTAAACTTCGATATAAAACTAATAAACAGACTTTTTTATTAATATGTTCGTTGATAGCCGTTGGAGTTGTTTATGAAACTATCAATATGTTCGCTAACCACAGTTTGTTCAATCTTGTGTTTAATGTCTAATATGTCACAAGCAGAAAGTAATCTAAATATTTCCAGTTCAATGCGAAACTCCACAAATTGGCTTAATCAGCCTCATGTTATAGCTGTAGACGCTGAACCAAACTTAAGAATACAAAAGATCAGCTTGTGGGATGAGTTTAAAAAACAAGCTGAAAGTCTGCCGCAACCAGATCCACTTGACCCAGTACCACACGGTAAACACGCTTGGAGTAAGTCATGGAAGTACAGAAAGCATCATGAGCATCAAGTGAAAGTAAGTGCAGGCGTTGACAAAGGTGCATTACTTGGAACCATTGCAGGTGTGGCAGAAAAAGAGGCCGAAAAGTCACTGGAAAAATCTAATGAGCCTAAACCTCAGAGTCCAGATTCAAGTTCGACTGGTTCTGGTGCACCTCAGAAAAGTAGCAACTCAGGTCAAGGGCTAAAGAACTTGTCAGATAATGCCAAGACTGTAATTAAAAACGGTAAAACCTATTATCAATCTCAAGGAAAGCTTTATCACTATGATTGGTCAAAGCATTTGTATGTGCCAGTAAATGTAAAGACCCATGAAAAGTAAATTAAAGCTTTGTCAGTTGTGTTGAATGAAAAATAACCGCTATATATACTGAACTAAGACCAAATGACGTGAGTTGAGGAGGAGTTATATGCATCGAGTTATGTCATTATCTCTAATTAGACGGTTTGGTGTTTTAGTATTGCTGAGTGCATCTTGGCCATTGCTGGCTAATAATGTACTGGTGCAACAGCAAGTCACTCAATTTCCAGAACCTCACGGCCCCAGTTTTACCCGGCAACACTTCTTACTTACCGGGTTTCATCATCGACACCATGTCGATCGTTGGCATGATCGCTATTGGTGGCGAACTCATCGTCGAGACTATTGGCATCGTCGCCACTGGGCCCACAGACATTGGAACGATCCTTATTGGCGTCATCACTGGCCTTGGTGGTATCGCCATCATTATTGGAATGATTTTGTAGGTGCTGCGGTTACAGTGCCATTAGCTTATGAAGCTGGTAAATGGCTTTTTCATGAGTCTTCACCTCAGTCACAATCTGAACCAGTTATCGTGCAGCAACAGAGTATTACTACTGGCATGAACTACTCAACTGGGATTTCAAGTTTGCCGGCCAATGCGAGGACGGTATTAAAAGGTGGTAAGACTTATTACCAATGGCAAGATAAAACCTATAAG
Organism: Parashewanella hymeniacidonis; assembly: GCF_016900895.1. Taxonomy (GTDB): domain Bacteria; phylum Pseudomonadota; class Gammaproteobacteria; order Enterobacterales; family Shewanellaceae; genus Parashewanella; species Parashewanella hymeniacidonis. The sequence goes on along the minus strand of NZ_JAFEUN010000137.1, from coordinate 6,148 downwards.
TATGACTGGGATCAACATGCTTATGTCGTGGTGCCAAACTTTAAAGCTGACGATGTAGCGAAGTAACATCGTCAGTATTCAAACTCGGACTATTTAGCTTTAAATGTAACGCTAAATGCTCCAAGCTCACCATACTTAAAGGTGACAGGCTGATCAAAAGGCACGTTAACAATGCCTGCGTATGAGCCTGTAATCACTTTGTCACCTGCTTTTATGGCGATGCCTCGTTCTCTTAATTCGTTCACTAACCAATAAACAGCAACTCTTGGGTGGTTATTTGGGTGAGTTACCGCTCTATTCAAATGAACTTCCTTTTCAGAAGCAATATTAAGCTCGAATTCAGCCATATCTTCAAAAGGTATTGTTTTTGGAATTTCTGGGCCAATATAGACACCTTGATTTAACAGACCATCAGCTAGGGCTTCAAAATAAGTAACTTTATCTGGCTCATGATAACGACTTTGCATCAGCTCTAGGGCAAAGTGAGTTGAGCCTATTGCATTTTCAATTTCTTGATCAGTATAAGGTTGATCACGAACGGGTAAATCACTATTGAACACACTGGCTATTTCGGGCTCAACCAGAGCCATATTCTCTTTGGAAGTAAATAGAACACAGTTTTTTGTTTGAGTTTGCATACCATTTTCGAATAATGGCGCTAACATGGTGACGGTCGTTGTCGGTAATACACACTTCCAGCCATTAACTCTGGTCGCAGCTAGGTCACAATAGCTGTCTGATACTTGCTGTTGAAGGGAGAAAGCTTGTTCAAAATTAGTTGGTCGTTGAGATATTGGCAACTCATCGCCAGGTGTGCCTTGAAGACGACGGCTTGCAAGCTCTTGTGGTAGATTCATAAAAACGCTCCTTAACAGTGTTAAAGAGCGTTTTAAGAGAAATAAGCGATAATAGCAAGTGCTTTATTAGTCACAGTGTGAGTAATCTACATCTACTGCGTCAAAGGCACGTTCAACATCTTGGACACTGTATCCATTGTCTCCTGCAGCTTGTATGACACCACGTGCACCGCAATCAAAAGTGGTATCTTTATGCCAGTAAAGCTTGTTCGCATCGACGAATACCGTAAAGGCTTTTCGAGTTGTCCAATTATCGCTTGTAGCAAGCTCGTAAAAAGCCTTGTCGTATATACCTGCACCAGCATGTTCGTCGACTTCAGCCTTATTATCGATGGCGTCCTGGATCATCTGACGATATTGAGGTTCTGTATCGACAGTATGTCCATCCGCTGATGGATTTTTTAAGCTTCTGATTGAGTTACTGCCAATTACAGAGGGATCTTTGACGATAGCCTCACCTGTCTCGAAGTTATTTTTTCCATAGGCGAAGTATTTAGCCGCTTCTCCAGCCATGTCAGAGAAGGCTTCATTGATCGAGCAAGCTTCACAGGCAACACCTGGCTTATCAGAGTGGCCGCCTTGCAGGCCTGAATTGTATTGAGTAAAGCCGTGGCTGACCTCATGAGCTGTTACGTCTAAGGTGACAAATGGGTAAAAAGCATCGACCTTTTTCTTGCCAACGACAATACCTCCGATGATTCTGGAAACGTATTCTGGACCGCCGTCACCAAAATTCATCTCTTGTGAATCCCAGAAGGCATTATTAAAATTTTGCCCATAATGAACCCGCATGAGGAGTTGTTCATCTACTTTTCTACCAAACATGTCTCGGTGCTGTAACGGTGATTGGTCAAACCAGTCCTCGTACATGTTATAGATAATCGTGCCGAAAGCGTGGGCATCATTAGTTACCCCATAAGCGCCATTAATCTCTTGTTCTTGGTATGCAGTACTTTGAGAACAATCATAAGATATAGGTTGATTGTTGTATTGCGCAGTAGGATCGACGAAACGTCCTTTGGCATCTTTACCGAACGCTTTGTTGTGTACAGAAACGGTTCGAACTTGAGGGGTGTCAAAAACACATTCTTTACCATTTGCTGAGCTTTGTACCGTTAAGTCAAGCTTGGGGTGGTCTTTGCTGTCACCGTAGTAATATTCGCCAGTGTTTGGATTACCACCTGCGCCTGTTCCAATCAACAGGTGTTCTATGCTATTCCATTTTTTAAGTACTTTTCCAGAGTGAGCATCAACGAGTGTTGTCGGACGTGATACTTTGTTTCCATGTTGCAAAATGAAAGAAGTTTTATAAGCTAAGTGTGGCTGGTTTCCTACCATGAAGACCCATAACTTAGCGCTTCTTTTAGATAAAGAGTTAATGTTACTCACACTTTTAGATTCATCATGATTGGCTGCTGAAACTTTGAAAGCCTGCTCTTCAGATATCGAAGGCGTAGAGGAAACATTATCTTGTTGGAGTCCATTCACCGCAGAACCGATAACCGGCTGGTCTATGACATTTTTAAAATTACTTTTTTCTGAAACGATGGTGGAGTTGTAAACGGGCACTCCATCATAATACTGTTGTAATCGGTATTTTGTTGTGCCATTTTTGAATTTCACTTCAGACACAATTCGGTAAGTTGTTTTCGCATCAAGTGTGACTTGAGGTTGGCTGTTGCCCAACCCTGCAGCACCTGGCATTGTTCTACTGCGTCCAAGCAGAGGGTGTGACTTAGTTTGTTGGGTTAAGTTAACAATGTTTGCAGCAGAGGCTCCTGTTGAGACACATAAGGTAACCGCGACAGCGATCAGAGATTTTCTATATTTCACACTCATACTTCACACCCTTCGATTATAACAATTAATTTTTAATACTTTTTTATGAAATTTTATTTAAAGGGGTAACGGCTGAATAGGGGCTGAATAAGAGGTTGATTTATAATGAAGATGGATCAATAGAAAGAGATAATTATCGGTCCGTAATAGTGCCTTGAGCTGTATTATGCGATGGTAAAATTAAATATTAAGGACGGTATTTTACAACCATTGGAATGATGGCTTCACGCGAACCTTTCTCGTTTGTTAAACGTTCCAGATAACTTTGCCACAATGATTGGTGATGACTGACCAAATGATGTAAGACTTCCCAAGAATAAATACCAGTATCATGGCCATCATCAAAAACCAGTTTTACCCCATAGTGACCCACGGCTTCAATATTGCTGATATTCACTTGTTTTTTATTGGTGACTAACACGGGAGTGCCGTGACCTTGAACTTCAGCAGAAGGCGAGTGAACTCGTAAAAATTCGCAGCTTACTTCACCTGAAGTGCCATCACTGAATGCGATTACCAGTAAGCGGCTTTTTTGTTTGAGTTTCAGTTGGGTAACTTTTGGGGCTGGCATAGGGATTCTCAAATTATCCGTTATGTAGTTGCAGCTACATAACGGATCAGGTTTTAATTAAAGCACAAAGCGGCTTAGATCTTCATTTTGAACTAAGTTATCTAAATGTCCCTTAACATAGGCTTCGTCAATCACTAATGTTTCGCCTGATTTATCAGAAGCAGCATATGACATTTCTTCCATCAAACGCTCCATCACTGTGTGTAGACGGCGAGCACCAATGTTTTCAGTGCGCTCATTGACTTGCCAAGCGGCATTAGCAATAGCCTCAATACCACTGTCTGCAAATTCAATCGTTACGCCTTCAGTCGACATCAATGCAACGTATTGCTCTGTAAGCGATGCATTTGGCTCAGTTAAAATACGTTTAAAGTCATCAGATGATAGGGCATCTAACTCAACACGAATGGGTAAGCGACCTTGCAGCTCTGGAATAAGATCCGATGGCTTAGCCATTTGGAATGCACCAGAAGCAATAAATAGGATGTGATCAGTTTTTACCATGCCATGTTTTGTATTTACCGTGCAGCCTTCTACAAGTGGCAGTAAATCACGTTGAACACCTTCACGAGAAACATCTGGACCTGATGTGTCACCACGTTTACAAATCTTATCGATTTCATCCAAGAATACGATACCGTGTTGCTCAACAAGCTCGATAGCTGATTCTTTTAAGTCATCTTGGTTGACTAATTTAGCGGCTTCTTCTTCTGTAAGTTGCTTCATCGCATCTTTGATTTTTAGCTTCTTACGTTTTGAAGGTGTTTGTCCCATGTTTTGGAATAAACCTTGAAGTTGATTAGTCATTTCCTCCATGCCTGGAGGAGAAATGATCTCAACACCCACTTGTGGTGCAGCTATATCAATTTCGATTTCTTTATCATCGAGTTGGCCTTCACGCAGTTTTTTGCGGAAAACCTGGCGAGTTGAAGAGTCTTTATTGCTGTCTTGATCCCAGTCGTCTTTCACTGGAGGCAGTAAGGCATCAAGCACGCGCTCTTCTGCCGCTTCTTCTGCACGATGACGAACCTGTGTCATTTGTTGTTCACGAGTCAGCTTAATGGCTGAATCGGTTAAATCACGAATGATTTGCTCAACTTCTTTACCTACATAGCCGACTTCGGTAAATTTTGTCGCTTCAACTTTGATAAATGGTGCATTGGCTAATTTTGCTAATCGGCGGGCGATTTCCGTTTTACCCACACCCGTAGGGCCGATCATTAGAATATTTTTTGGGGTGATTTCTTGACGCAAATCACTATCAAGTTGCATACGGCGCCAGCGGTTACGTAAGGCAATCGCCACGGAGCGTTTTGCTTTTTGCTGACCAATAATGTGTGCATCAAGTTCGTGAACGATTTCACGTGGGGTCATTTGAGACATAATCTGCTACCGCTCCGATTAATAAGTTAATTCTTCAACTGTCTTATGCTGGTTAGTGAAGACACAAATATCACCAGCAATTGTTAGTGCTTTTTCGGCAATTTCTTTAGCACTAAGTTCCGTATTTTCAATTAAGGCCAATGCCGCTGCTTGGGCAAAGTTACCGCCTGAACCAATGGCGACAAGATCATGCTCTGGCTGCACTACATCACCATTACCAGTGATAATTAGTGAGCTTTCTTCATTGGCAACAACCAGCATGGCTTCAAGCTTGCGCAGCATACGATCTGTTCGCCAATCTTTAGCAAGCTCAACGGCTGAGCGTAATAAGTGTCCTTGATGCATTTCTAATTTAGCTTCGAAACGTTCAAATAGGGTGAATGCATCGGCTGTGCCGCCAGCAAAACCGGCCAATACTTTTTCATTGTATAAACGGCGAACTTTTTTGGCATTACCTTTCATCACAGTATTGCCTAATGAAACTTGGCCATCGCCAGCAATCACGACTTGATTGTTACGACGAACAGATACGATTGTAGTCACAAGGAATTCCTCTTTATTATTCTGCCTTACACAATTGCAGAAATGCTTAATATCTAAATGAGGATAAAAAATTTTTTTTCAAGGGGAGCACGAACACTTAGATAAGTGTTACGTTAATTTTGTGTGGAGCTCTAATCGGTAAAATTATTGTAGAGTATATCCTGATGCAAATTTAATGACTTGGCCTGTGGTGTATAAATAACGAAATTGGCGTGCATTGTAGCCAATCTCTTTGGATTCAGATACAAAGGTGTAATAGCAGATATTAGCATTATTCGTTACTGCTACATCCACATTTTGAGGCAGATTCTTAATGCCTTGGCCATCACCAATCGATACTGCAGCAATGAGATCGGTGTCTAACACCGAATTAAAAATGTCTAAACAATCTTGTGGCGTGGAAACCTGAGTGCCATCGTCGATTCCTGATGGATAGCCTTGTTGGTTAAAATCAATATTGTCAGATAGGTTTAATGCATCATTACCTACTGGAGAGCCACGTGTAAGCCAGAGTAAACGATGAGATTCCATTGCTGATTTAAATGCGCTAAAAGTGGCGTTAAACACTGAAAGGTGAGCATCACGAGAAAAGTTGATAAAGCGCGGTGCAGCAACAACACTCAAAATACCTAAAATCACAATAACAGTAACCAATTCAATTAACGTAAAGCCTTGTTGGCGTTTTACGTGAATGCGTGACTCGCAGTTAAAGTTCTTCATAATGCTTATTCTTATTATTTTATGGATACAAAATTAGATAAAACTGAGTGCGAGTATAATCATTAACCAATAGCGTTGCTACCGCTAGAAAATGTTTATACCCATGATACCTGGTAGTGGTCTAATTTAGTGATAGGCATGAATATCAATTCCAAATTCTACTCGATTAATTAACAAACCGATTACCGTGTCATGCATACTTTCTAATTTTGAAAAACAAATTGTTCTTCGTGCC
>NZ_JAFEUN010000136.1 GCF_016900895.1 Parashewanella hymeniacidonis | reverse complement strand
CTAAAATTGCCGTTATCTACGTTAGAACATTTGCAAGTAGATTAACTACTTGCTGCACGTTCTGCCTTGCTACCGACAATTTTTTCTGCGCTTGAGAACGTACCCAACTGAGTTTTCTAGGTTTAAGGAACCAAAAATCTCTAATCCTTATCAAAGCCAACTTTGTCCGGATGATATGAAGTAATTGGATAAAAATGACGCATAAGGACTACGAGAAAATTAATCCAATACTTGATAAGGCTCTAAAAAACGTATCAAATCCAAGTATCGATGTTCTCCTCGATGCGTCACAGTTAGAAGGATGGGAACTTAGAGCAGCTTGGGATGACGTCAGAATTGGAATTAAGTATGCGGGAAAAATCAATAAAATTGCGATAGTAACTCATAAGAAGTGGCTTGAAGTCAGTTCTAAAATTGCCAACTGGTTCACTGCAAGTGAAATAGAAACATTTGAGTCAGAATCATCTGCGATAGATTGGTTGAAAAGATAAAGTTAAAGACTACTTTATCTAAAAGTAAAAAGCTGCATTAGCTAAGCCGTCCCAAAGCAAGTATTAAAACACTTAACTTGTTGGAACACCTAACTACTGCAGCCTAGAGGTTTTACTTTACGGGTGACAAACGTTATGCAATTCTAAGTTTGTACCAACATCTTTATTTCTGTCTGCTTTAACATCATCGTTTCTCAATTGCGTTAAATGATCTAAATAAGTTTGGTCAACATCTTGAGTAATGTATTTACCATCAAACACTGATGTTTCAAATTGTTCAATATCAGGATTTTCTAACTTCACAGCTGCTACGAGATCAGGTAAGTCTTGGAAAATAATGCCATTGGCACCAATGATTTTTGCAATTTCGTCGGTTTCTCTACCGTAAGCAATTAACTCTTCAGAAGTCGGCATGTCAATACCGTATACATTAGGAAAACGTATTTCTGGAGCCGCTGATGCAAAATAAACTTTCTTAGCTCCAGCTTCTCGAGCCATTTCAATAATTTGCTCTGACGTCGTTCCACGAACAATCGAATCATCTACAAGTAAAACGTTTTTGCCTTTGAACTCTTGGTGTATAGCGTTAAGTTTACGGCGAACCGACTTTTTACGCTCAATTTGTCCAGGCATAATAAAGGTACGGCCAATATAACGGTTTTTTACAAACCCTTGACGATACGGTAGTCCAAGCGAGCTTGAGATTTCTAATGCAATATCACATGAAGTCTCAGGTATTGGAATCACAACATCGATGTCGTGTTCATACCATTCAGACTTAATTTTCTCTCCAAGTTTGGTGCCCATATTAATCCGACTTGCATAAACTGATGCTTTATCAATCGTCGAATCAGGACGTGCAAAATAGACATACTCGAAAATACACGGCGCATGCTTTGCATTATGAGCACATTGTCTTGTGTGGAGGTTACCCTCTAAATCAATATACACGGCTTCACCAGGAGCTACATCACGGATAAGCTCAAATCCAACAGCGTCAAGTGCAACGGACTCTGAAGCAACCATGTATTCTGTGCCAGTCTCAGTTTCATTCTTTCCAAGCACAAGAGGGCGAATCCCGAATGGATCACGAAATGCCACAAGACCTTGGCCGATGATCATAGCAACAGCTGCATAAGCGCCACTTACTTGCTTATGTACTTGCTTAACGGCACCAAATACTTCATCTGGAGTCAGAGAAAGTCCACTGATATGCTGCAACTCATCCGCAAGTAAATTAAGAAGAATCTCAGAATCAGAAGTTGTATTAATGTGGCGGCGTTTACGTTCAAGAGTTTCACGTAATTCAATGGTATTAATTAAGTTACCATTGTGAGCAAAAGCAATACCAAAAGGCGAGTTAACGTAGAAAGGCTGCGCTTCTGAAGCACTTGAACTGCCTGCAGTAGGATACCTTACATGTCCAATACCAGCATTACCTTGTAAGCGTTGCATATGCTTAGCTTCGATAACATCCTTTACTAAGCCGTTTGCCTTTCTCAGCCTAAAGCCTCCATTATCTTCAGTAACGATACCAGCTGCATCTTGTCCACGATGCTGAAGAACAGTAAGTGCATCATAAATCGTTTGGTTAACCGAAGATTGGCCAACAATTCCAACAATACCACACATGGGTAAGTTTCCTCATTTTAGATGTTCTAAATCAACCGCTTACCTGACGTTTATATTGTTATTTCATCAGTTTACAGTTGCTTTCATTTATATGTTTTGGGGTACAAAGCTTGAGGTTGTTTCTATGTAGTTAAAAAACCACTGGATAACAACACCAAATTCAGGGATCAATTTAGAGGCACGCCACCATTCCGTTGTTGGAGCACTGGTAAATGCGTCCATAAAAAACAGTAAGGCACTGACGATTAAGGCGCCTCTGATTGCGCCAAAGACAAGACCGAGAACTCTATCGGTTCCTGATAAACCGGTCTTGGAAACTAATTGCCCTAGTAGGTAATTCAATAAGGCACCGAGAATGAGGGAAACAACAAATAAAATAGCGATAGCGACGCCGTTTCTGACTAACTCATCTTGTAACTGAGTTAAATAAACAGCGAGATCTTTATAAAATTGACTGGCAATAAAAAAAGCAGCAAACCAAACAACAAGAGACATCGCTTCCTTAGCGAACCCTCTCACTAAACTGATTATTGTTGAGAGCCCGATAATGCTTAAAATGGCATAATCAATCCAAACCATTTTTTGGTAAATCCTAAGTTGTTTTTTGTCGGCGAGATTTTAACAAAGGTTTAAACATTTCTCACCCCTGCATTTAAGATAATTGTCTGTAAAAAAAATAAGTGTTATTGATCAACAGGATCAAAGTTCACTATCTTCCCTTTTAACTTAGTCAATCTTTCAATATCTTTCTGCATCTTTTGCAGTTTAGACTTAGAAATATTTGGACCTACAAAGACTTTGGTTAAACTTTTATCTACGGGCCGCTTCGGAACAGTATAAGCTGTAAAACCATTTGCTCTTAATTTTTTCACAAGAGCATTAACATTTACGGCGTTATTGAAACTGCCTAGTTGAATGGTAAAACCTACTTCAACTTTCTTTATTTCTGTCGTTTGAGACTCTTTTTTTACAACTTCTGTAGATGCTGTGATATTGCTTTTTTTAACGTCCTCTTTAATTTTGGGTTTTGAAGTCGTTTGTTTATCAGAGCTTTCTTGAACTACGTTTGGTTCAACAGGAATATCAACTGTTCCCAGCACTTCATTTTTAGAACCTGTTTGTGTAAAAGATGGTCTTAAAGGAATCTCTGTGAACCCCTCTTCTTTCTGGGTATTTTTACCATCCAATAAATCAGGTAAAAAAATAACCCCCAATGCCACTACGACAATGGTACCAACAAGACGGTTATGAAATTGATTCGACACTGACTATCCTTGTTTTAACTTTTTAAAACCCGCTACAGTGTAAAATGAGCCAAACACAATTACCACATCATCATCAGTAATTTTTAATTTTAAATTAGCCCAAGCTTCATTTAAGTCACCAAAACAATTGATATTTTGTTGAGAGTCGAAGCATTCAGCAAGCTCTGAAGATTCTGCACCACGACTGACATCGAGGCTTACTAAATTCCATTCATAAAATTCAGTTTGTAAACATTGGATAACTGACTGAATGTCTTTATCTTTTAACATTCCACATAATGCAAAAACTCGCTTCCCTTCGAACTTATTTAATTGTCTCTTCAAGTACTGCGCTGATTGAGGGTTATGAGCGACATCTAAATACACCTTTGGCTGTTGAGAAACCAACTCCATTCGACCAGGTAAACTTGCTTGTTCGACACCTGATTTGATCATTTCATCAGTTAATGTCGGATCAAACATTAAGGCAGTTTGAATCGCTGTAACTGCATTTTGTAATGGAAGTTGTGGCGCTGGGATGTTATTGATAACTCGAAGTCCATTGAAGCTCCAATGGTTACTTTCATCAAATGAGTTAAAATCATCTCCGACAAAATACGTATTAGCACCTATCTCTTTTAAGCGTTGTTTTACTGCATGAGGGACTTCAGGCTCACCAATAATCGCTGGTCGTTCTTTGCGACAAACACCCACTTTTTCAATGCCTACGGACTCTCTTGTATTACCCAAGTATTCTTGATGATCTAGACCGATTGACGTAAGAACGGCAATATTCGCATCAATCATATTTGTCGCATCTAAACGGCCTCCTAATCCTACTTCAAGTAATACAATATCAACGGCTTGCTGTTTAAAAACATATAATGCCGACAGTGTTGAATACTCAAAGAAAGTTAAGGTAATTTCTTCACGTGCTAACTCAATTTGCTTAAAAGCTTCAATCAGCTGGTCATCCGTTGCGTTACGGTTATTAATTCGTACTCGCTCATTGAACTTAAGTAAATGAGGAGAACTATAAACGCCAACTTGATAGTTGGCATTTAAAAAAATGTTCTCGAGAAACGCACACGTTGTACCTTTACCGTTTGTACCTGCAACCGTAATAATTTTGGTTTCACCTAAATTGAGAAGATTCAGTCGTTTCGCAACCTCACGGACTCTGCTTAACCCCATATCGATTTCAACTGGGTGTTGGCTAATTAGGTAATTAATCCACTCTTCAAAATGCATTTTGTTTTTCATCGTTAAAATTAGTCTTCTAAAAAGAGAGGGCCCATTGGTGGCTTCGGCAAATTGAATTCTTCAGGGTAAGTGACATCAACCAAGTATAATCCAGCCGCTTTCGCAGTAGGTGCAGCTTGATTTCTGTCTTTTAAATTTAACAAAATTTTCATCCACGTTAAAGGCTGTCTACCCATTCCTATTTCAAGTAACGACCCCACAATATTTCGTACCATGTGATGTAAAAAAGCATTTGCAGCAATATCGATCACAATAAACCTACTGTGTCGTGAAACTTTTACATGGTGAATATTACGAAATGGCGTATTTGATTGGCATTGTATCGCTCTAAAACTCGTAAAATCATGTTCGCCCAGTAAATCTTGCGCAGCTTGATCCATCAAAGTTTCATCGATATCACCATGATAATGACTCACACCATGACGATGAATTCCTGGACGGAGATTATCATTATAGATGATGTAACGGTAACGCCTAGCTGTAGCAGAGAAACGAGCATGGAATGTCTCATAAACTTCTGTCGCCCATCTCACAGCGATATCACTGGGTAAATTGGCGTTAACACCTAAAGTCCATGCAGTAATCGGACGCTCAGCTGAAGTTTCAAAATGAACCACTTGTCCAGTAGCATGAACTCCCGCATCAGTCCGGCCTGCACATTGAATCTGAATAGGTTCATTAGCAATTTTTGATAACGTTTTTTCAAGCTGAGCTTGAACAGAGTCGACTTCTCTTTGACGTTGCCAACCGAAATAACGGTTGCCGTCATATTCTATGCCTAATGCAATACGCATAACTAACCTAACTAATAAATTTTGCCGCATTTTATACGACTTCAAAGAGTTAATTCAATTCAGCTTCCATCATTTCACGCATTTTAAAATTTTATATTTTGTGTGAGAACCATGCCCAGTTACATAGATATATAATTAATGGAATGAAACTGCTCTGAACATATCAATGCCTTACATTCTGAAAGGTTCAACGCATATTCAAGTTCATACTCTCGATAGGCCGGGTTTACACAGACCATAACGGCGCCAATATAAGCCGTTGCATACTGAACTAACACCCATTCAATATTATTAGGTGACCAAATGCCTACTCGGTCGCCGAGCTTAATATCAAGCTCCAACAAACCAAGTGCGACTGATTGTACATTTTGTAAAAGTTGTTGATATGTCCAATGGATATCCTGATGACAGACGACTACAGCAAGCTGCTTAGGATACGCTTGTACTATTGGGTCTAAATGATGGCCAATGGTATGTTCTAGAAGGGGGAAAGAAGTGGGATCAACAAGAAAGCTGCTTTCTAAAACCGCTTGATTACTCTGAGATTGGGGCATATTAACTCCATAACGACAACCATTTCGTAAAGAGTAAACCCTTTTAACTTAACCCAAGCTGAAAATAAAAATCACCAAAGTAATTTACTTTTATCATCGGCGGTAATCAGGCTCTGATGTTTTCTCATTGACTTAAATTTTTTGTATTCTTTAGGTATTAAATGTGAGAAGTATGAAGAGGTGTAATACAATACATTTGCAGGAACAATTCTGCATTTTAAATCTTTATGCTGCTTAAAAAAACCACTAAATTCATGATATTGAGGTAATAGTGCAAGCGCTCCAATCAACAATCCTGTTACAACACTTAACCCTGTTCTTGTAGGGCACTTATATCTACTTTCATAACTTATTTCAGCTTGAGAAATCAGGAAATTTGGAAATACACCCAGTAAAAACATGTGAAGTAAGAATGGAACTTTTATCTCGTTAAGAAAGCCGTTGAACCCAGAGTCAGTGATATACTGTATCAAACCAGTACCTATAACCGTACCATAATGACTCATAAAAAAACTGATCGCCGCAGCAATAAAAATAATGCACACCGTTGCGGCTTTTTGTACTTTTTCAAAGCTAATTAAAGAAAGCGCTGCATAGAAGGTAGCGATCAAAGCAATAACAAATGCAATAACAAAATAACCTCCTTCTAGAGTCAATACATGCTCTTGGGTCAATAAATAATGCCATAACAATGGGTTATAGAACGCTGCAAGACCTATAGCGACCAAAAGATTTAGTCTAGAAACAGAGATACTGTATTTTAAATCAAAAAAATCAATTACTTGCCTTGCGGCTGACGGCTTATAAACCAGCTTATTCTCAAGTGTGTACATAGTATGTTCGACAGCAAAGGGATAGTTTTAAAAGTATAGGATATGACTTATGAATCTAACGTGAACTCTAAATGGCGTCTTGTTAATGAAGATAACTATCGAGCTTATAATTTTTTAACCCCTTGTTGTAATTTAAGAAAATAAAGGTTAAAAATACTTTTAATTCACAACGTTAATCATTCAACCATAAGAAGTTAATAAAGAGGCGCTATGGACTGGCCAAATTTTCATTTTTTTTGCCGCTTTATGGCTATCAAGCTAAAAAAATCGATTCCTTGGGAACATGCTAAACAAGAGTTTGAAAACCGATATCAACAAAGAAGTACAACCAACAAAACGTCTGAGCATATTATTAAACAATTATCTTGTCTTGAAGAATGTCAACAAATCATGGCCTTGGAAACATATGGTACCTTGAGTTTTAAAACTAAATTATCAAACTTTAAGAAGTCGAAGGATAATATCCAATATCATCTCTGCCTATATTTGATATTCATCTTCATTTGTGTTGGTAGCAACACATTCGTCTTGCCGCAAATAAAAGAAATATATTTGGCTTCAGGCGTTGAACCTCCTATCACTTTGTTTTTCCAACACTGGGCGATTTTCGTTTCTGCTTTAACGATTGTAGCTCTATGGAGCGCACTTAGCTTTTGGCGCTGTAATAATCTTCATCGTGGATTTACAAGCTCAAAACAGAATTGGTTGGATGTAATGCTTATGTCTAAAGCTTCATTAAAGAAATTAGACCAGATCAAAGAGTTATTACTAATGCCATTAGATTTAAAAGGTCATACTCTTACTAAAAATCTATTTGAAGATGATCTTAATCCTAGTTACGAACTACAAATTGAAATCGACAACAAATTAGAATCATTAAATGCTGATCTATTTGACCGCCACAATTTGGTTCATAGAGTATTTTTTACTGTTTTGATTTTATGCATTGCAGCGCTTATTCATGGACTCTATGCGCCTATTTTCACCATGGGAACAATCGTAGGATAAACTATGAAAACAATAAAAGGATTTACGCTGATAGAGTTGATGATTGGTAACCATTCACCAGCCCCGTATTGACTTTTCAAATAAACAGTGAAACTTACTTGCGGGGTGGTACTTGTGTCACAAAACAATGGCAAGCTTGTAGTTATAAATGCCAATAAACGGGAGTTTGAGATTGTCAATACCCCTCTGGTGAATGCTTACGATGATTGTTGTTGCCATAATAGGCATCCTTTCTTCAGTAGCCTTACCAAGTTATCAATCTTATATTCAAAAAGCTCACATGGTAGAGCCAATTCAATATGCAACTAACCTCAGAAAGCCAATTGAAGAATATTATCTCCACCACTTGTCATTCCCATCAGATAACCGAGACGCATCATTACCTGCACCAGAGAAATTAATTAGCAATAAAATAACCAAAGTTGAAGTCATAAATGGTGCTTTTCATATCCATCTTGGTAATAAGATGCCGCAACAACTGCAAAACAAAGTTTTAAGTTTTAGGCCTGCTGTTGTGATTGATAGCCCATCAAGTCCAATATCATGGTTGTGCGGTAATTCAATGCCTGTAAGCGGTATGAAAGCAGTTGGTGAAAATAAAACAACTGTGAACAGTGAGTTCTTGCCCCGGGAATGCCTTTTGCAATAGGGGCGCTTATCACTTCGCTCCTATTGTCGATAGTAAGCATCTGTAGTCGGGTAATAAAGATTCACCCTCAATTACTCTGTAACCTTGATTAATACGTTGAAACTTTAGGTATCTTAAAGCCTAAAGTTTCATACTGAGTTGCTCTTAAAAGCACTTTAATCAGCAGAATCAAGTAATAAAGATAATTAGGCTCCCCACTCTTAGCTAGGTGATGTATTTTATACACTCACCGCTATTCTGGAGTCTGATATGAAAAGTACCATTATTGGTGTTGATTTAGCCAAAAAAGTAATTCAAGTTTGTATATGTACAAACAAAACCGTGCGTTCTAATACAGAAATGACACCTGATGAATTCACTCAGTTCCTCGCTAAGTCAAAATCAATGACTGTGGTATTTGAAGCTTGCAGTACCTCAAATTATTGGAAACAGAAAGCGTTGTCCTTTGGACATGATGCTCGGCTTATTTCTGCAAAACTGGTGTCGTCGGTGAGGCAAAGCCAAAAAACGGATAAGAATGATGCATTGGCCATTGTTCAATCGGGTGTTCAGTTTAATTAATGTCATGAATGTGAGAATTAAATGAGATAATATTCAGACAGTATTTGCTTTCCTTGTAATAACGCTATGCCAGCACAAATAATTTTCTCATCAAGCCAAGAGACTCAAATTCTACTTACCATTAAGCATGGACACTCAATGCTTGAATTTGAAGATACCTTGCAAACAGAACTTAATTCCGTCGGTATGTTGGCCGAGAGTAAACAACT
>NZ_JAFEUN010000135.1 GCF_016900895.1 Parashewanella hymeniacidonis | reverse complement strand
GCACCAAAAACGACCAGAAACCGTAGGTTCACTATATCATTTCTGGTCGAAATTGAATGTATCAAAGAGCTATATTGTATTAGCGATCATAATGTTAGATTTTTTTCATAGCCGACTAATTATCTGTTAATTCCTGAGTTTTTTAAATTATGTAATTTTGGAAGAACTGAAACAATTAAACCAGAATCACAAGTTCTATTGATAATTACAAGTAATAACAGTACACAGTATAAATCTACCCTCTCTTTCTCATTTGAATATATCCAAAGCTTAATAGCTAGCGCTTAGCTTCGTTTGGGCGGCTCAAGGGATTCAAAAGGGGAAGCAGTTGGAGGCTTCCCTTTTTTAGCGATGTGGAGTGCTACTCCACGACTTTAAAAACTTCGAAGAAGTTTAAGCTTCACAAATGGCTTAACCAAGCCAACATTCAATCACTTAACCTTGTCAGCAAACACTCGTTTAAACTTCTCAACTTTAGGCCTTACAACCATCTGACAGTATGGTTGCTCACCATGTAACTCATAATAATCTTGATGAATATTTTCCGCAGGATAAAATCGATCAAACATCGTCAATTCAGTAACGATCGGTTTAGGGTAAACCAGCGACTTATCCAACTCTCGAATCACTTCAGTAGCCTCTGCCGCCTGCCCAGCATTATGTGCAAAAATCACGCTGCGATATTGCGGACCAATATCATTTCCTTGCTGGTTATAGCTGGTTGGATCATGTGACTGAAAGAAAACCTGTAGTAAGGTCTTAAAATCAACTTCATTAGGATCATACTCTAATTGCACGACCTCAGCATGACCAGTACTACCACTGCATACAGCCCTGTAATTTGCTTCGCTCGCTGCACCGCCAGAGTAACCTGAAGTGACACTGATCACACCTTTCATTAGGTTATAAACCGCTTCCGTACACCAAAAGCAACCACCACCAAAAGTTGCAAGATTAGGCTGGGATTGTAAAGTTCGATCAATTGGTTCAAATTTCATCGAAACCGAGTTAACACAATGCCGAATATTGTTATCAGTTAACCTCTCACCTTCAAATACGTGCCCTAAGTGGCCGTCACAATTACTGCATATGATCTCTATGCGCATTCCGTCTACATCAGGTACTCGAGTTACCGCACCAGTAATTTGGTCATCAAACGAAGGCCAACCGCAATGTGAATGAAACTTATGTTCGCTGCGATATAAGGGTGCATCGCATTTTTTACATAAATAAACACCTTCAGCTTCAAGGTCAGTATATTCACCAGTAAAGGGTGGCTCAGTTCCTTTGTCTTCAATAACATAACGTTCAAAGTCTGTCAGTTTATTCATAGTTCAATTCCCAAAATTTTATCTTTAGTTAATAGACAGGCCAAAACTGAAGTAGCTTTCAATATCACGTTTTTGCAGTTAATTGTGCTACAGAGTACAATACTCTCGGGTCAAATAGGGGCTACGCCCTATATAATATAAGAATATACCAATGAAATTAGAAGCAATTGATTATCTTGCAAAGGACGCTGCTCAACAATTTGTTGAATCTCTTCATCAAATCGGGTTTGGTGTGTTAAAAAACCACCCTATCGATCAAAACTTGGTTGAAGCGATTTATAAAGAATGGCATGAATTCTTCAACTCAGAAGAAAAGCACAGTTTTAAGTTCAACGCTGAAAGTCAAGACGGTTTTTTCCCAGCTGAAATTTCTGAAACTGCGAAAGGTTACACGGTTAAAGACATCAAAGAATACTTCCATGTATACCCTTGGGGACAAATCCCTGAATCTCTTCGTGAGAATATTTTGAAGTATTATGAACTTGCCAATAAATTTGCAGCAGAGCTTCTATCTTGGATTGAAGAGCACTCACCGAAAGAAGTAGCCGAGCTCTACACAGAAGCACTATCAAATATGGTAAAAGACAGTACTCAGAGCTTATTGCGCGTACTGCATTATCCACCGATGACGGGCGATGAAGAAGCAGGTGCCATTCGTGCTGCTGCCCACGAAGATATCAACTTACTAACAGTTTTACCTGCTGCTAATGAGCCAGGTTTACAAGTTCAAGATAAAGATGGTTCTTGGGTAGACGTTCCAAGTGACTTTGGTAATATCATCATTAACATCGGCGATATGCTTCAAGAAGCTTCTGGTGGTTATTTCCCATCTACATCACATCGAGTAATTAACCCTGAAGGCATGGATAAAACGAAGTCACGAATTTCACTGCCTTTGTTCCAACATCCACGCCCTGAAGTAGTCTTGTCTGACAACTATACTGCCCATGAATATTTAATGGAGCGTTTAAAAGAATTAGGTGTTATTTGATACATCTTTTTTAAATGAGAAATCGCTCAATATTGAGCGATTTTTTTTATGTAATTTAATTAGAATTGATTAGAATCTGTTTTAAAAAATAAATCAGACTATTATTCTGTAAAATGCAATGACTATAGTGTTTTCAGACTCTAGTTTGAGATCTTCGTCGAAATAATACACAGTACTTAATGTTTAAATCTTTACAATTATGAAACATTTATGTTTGTCTATAGTCACTTTAACACTGACGCATATCCAATTGATTTAATTATACTTTTAATAAACTGCCGTTTCAAGTTCATTTTAAGTACAATTCAGTCCCAATGCGGGTTGCAGGGCATTTTAACGTACTGTTCCACAAGCTTATCCACAGGTTTAGTGGATAACTGCTTGCAGCTCAATATCCACGGGATTTTGGGATAAAAAACGCTTATTAGTAACCGAAAAATAAGTCGTTATAAAATTACAAAAATGACAAAGTTTAGAATATGAAAGCAAGTAATTTTATCTTCTTAAAACTTGATTTTTTGAAAATTGTTATCTACCTATTATCAACACCACTTGAAATTTCTTAGTTCTATTCTAGAGTTTAGTTGTTTAAACAAATACAAACGAAAGCACGGAGAGCTGTATGCCATTCAAAGTAGAAGATCGTCAGATAGATGTGTCATTCCCTGTTAAAGCAATATCTATCCATAAGAATGCCATTGTCTACACTGACAAATCTGGAAAAAATAAAGAAATATTCACTCAAAAAAGTGATGCGTTGAATTTCATGAGATGGTTGGTCAACAGCCACGTCTAGTTCCGCTATTCAATATTATATTTTCTTTTATACCTCAACAGCATCGTCTCATTAGCTAATATGCCACCTTGATGAATATACAAAATCGAGGTGTTCATTAATTCATGAAGATGATGTTTTAGAGTTATCAAACCTACTGGATCATATAAAAGTTCAAATTCAATCCCACTCATATTAGCTTCACACCAAGTATCGTAAAGCTTCTTATTAAGCTTACCGAAATGGAACCGTTGAGGCGTACTTAATATTTCAGGGTATAAATGGTCATTATCAATAAGCAAATTAAACTGATGTTTTAGGTATTGCACATCACCCACAACCGCACAGGTTAATACTTGAATATCTATGTTTTTGGATGTAAAAAATTCCTGTAAGAATAAAGCCGTTGTTCCTGTTCCTGATGGTAGAAAAACTGTTAACGGTATTTGATTTTTTTCTAAGGCCCATTGTGTAATTTCTTCTGCTAACTGATGAACACCATACCTTGCCAAATCGGAGCGCCCGCCTTCTGGTACTACTAAAACTTCAGGGTTGTTGGCGTACTTTTGCCTTAACCAAGCTTCTTTTTCTACGTCCCCTTTAAGTGCAACAGGAAATACCTGAACATCAGCTCCTTGCACTAACGCTGCTTTATAATTGCCAATAGGGTTACTTTTTAAATGCTCAGGAATGCGGTCGACAAAAAAACTGAATGACCAAGATTTTGACTGAGCTAAAGACGATAATGAATATAAAGAATTCGCTTGGCAAGAGCCAAAACCAACGAGTTGTTTTACTGCGGGAAAGTCATTATCGAGCAATGCTTTAAACTTTCTTGCTTTGTTGCCACTAAACTTAGGATGCAATAAGTCATCCCTCTTAATGAAAAAAGGGCGTCCAAATAAATTGACTTTATCTACTGGGCTATTGGTCAACTTCATTATATTTTAGCTAAAAAGGCGATTCCAAGATTGAGAGATTTTATCAGAGAACCCACTGAATTACTGAGTTAACTAATAAAATCACTGAGTTAAAAAGCTTGGCATGTATTTCGCTATATTTGAATCAGTAGAGTATTACAACAAACACAACTCATTGAAGAGATTGGGAGATGAAATGGCTGTATTTCGCATTATTTTTAATATTGCTTGGTTTATCATGGGTGGTTTTTTGATGGGAATAGCTTGGTGGCTCGTCGGCATCCTTTGCTTCATCAGTATTATCGGTATACCTTTCGGCCGAGCGTGTTTTGTTATCGGTGAATTGTCTTTTTGGCCTTTTGGCCAAGAACAAATGAATAGAAGAGTTGCTCGTGGACGTGAAGATTTTGGAACGGGTACCTTTGGTACGATTGGTAATATTATTTGGTTCTTATTATTTGGTATTTGGATGGCCATTGGTCACTTGCTTCATGCTGTAGCGTGTTTTATTACCATCATAGGCATTCCATTTGGTATTGCTCACTTGAAGCTAGCATTACTCAGCTTAGCTCCAATAGGTCAGACTATTGTTGCTAAGCCAGATTAATCATATTCGCAAAAATAATACTAATTATTTCTTTTTCATCACCGACTTCATATCAGGGACGATAGAAGTTGGATCTAATCGCATTTGGAACCAATTTAAACGCCAATCTAAGTGAGGACCAGTAACTCGACCCGTCGCACCTATTTCTGCAATTGGCTCACCTTGTTTCACTTTCTGTCCTTGTTTCACATAAAGTTTGCTTAAGTGCAGCATACTTGAGCTCACACCAAAACCATGATCAATAATTACAGTACCACCTGAATAAAACATATCAGGTACGGCTAAGGTAATTACGCCGTCGGCAGGAGAAACAATCGGCGTCCCGGTGTTCCTTGCGACATCAACCCCATAGTGTGGTCGTCCAGGTTTACCGTTGTAGACTCGCTGGCTACCATAAACACCTGAAATTCTGCCTGTAACGGGCCAAATAAAATCAGTAAAAATGGCCGTCTGTTGAGACTCTGTATTACGAGCTGCTCTTACCTGCTTACCATCTTTTTTAGCTCTTGCTAACGCTTTAGGGTCAGGTTTCATGATTTTTTTACTGATACCATTAACCCGATCAATTTTGTATTTTTTGGCGGTAACTTTTAAAGGCTTTATTTCCGTTAAACCATTTGGATAAATTACTTTTAACTCATGTTCTGGCTTTGCTTCACGCTCAAACCCAAAGACAAAGTCTCCTGATTTGGCTACCTGTACAGGTTTGCCATTTAACAATACTTGAGATTGAGGAGGAACATTACCTTTTATAAGACTGCCCTGCTCAAATTTACCCTGTAAATGAATTGAATTGGCTAATGCAGAAAAGGAAAGTAAAAAGGAAGCGAAAATAAATGAAATGTATCGAGTCATGATTTGGCTTATTTATTTATAATAAACCAAATCATAACAGTGTTTTTACTGTTTACTCAACGAAAGTTAAGGTTCAAATATTAATTTCTAAACGCAATGGCACCTTTACCTACGCCTTCAAATGCGACAACTTTATAACTTTTTTCAGGGTTCATGGTGTGCAATGTCTCAGCCATAAAGTCAGCCAATAGCTCAACGGTAGTATCATGAGGGATCATGTCAGTTACCGTTTTAGGTATGGCTAATTGAAATTCACCTTGAGGTGCGAGATATCTGAAACCATAATGACTGTCATCATTAACACTTTCAACATTAATATCTAAACCAGAAATATCTACTCGATCCTCTTCACTACCAAGATAAATATCTTGCCAACGCTCAGCCCAATATTGGTTCCAGCGAAGTGATTCTTCACCATCTTCATAAATCGTAACTGGACTGCGGTGACCATGAGCAATCCGCTGACAATTACCATCATGTTTTTTAAGGCCATGACTGTAATGATAAAAAGGCGTGTCGAGTTTTTCGGCTCTTAACGTTAATTCAATTGCATTCACGTTATCAGGTAAAACGATACTCAACTTTTGCTTTAAAAAATCTATCACATTATCAAAAGCAATGTCAGTTGCTTCAATAAAAGTAAACGCTTCTTTAGGGCAAATTAGATGCATGCTGCCTACTTCACTTTTGAAATCGACAATGGTTTTTTCATCGGTAAATTCAAAACGACTTGCGGCTGATAAACTCGGCACCAGCAAACGATGGTCAACGATTTCATCGATGGTATGTTTAATCGCTTTTTTTACTTTAGCGAAATCAAGGACCATACTTTGTTCGTCCAAACCACCCTCTAAAACAACATCAACAATCCAACTTTCACCCACCATCCCACGTTTTTCACACAAATAGGAAAAGTCGATCACAGTTAGATCTTTTACAAAAAGCAGCATTAAATCTCCTCGGCAGAAAAACAGTCCGCCAAAACTCATACCAAATCACGATATTTGGTATGGCTCCATCGGCTATGGCCAACGAGCTTTACAACAAATAGCCGACTATTATACTCAAACTTTAACGAGCTGGCGAGGTTCACTCTTACATCCCTGACAAAATCTTTATTTGACGCTTAAAAAGTGACAAAGCGCACACTTACTGCGGTTTTGAGGTATTATATGCATGATAAACATCAATAATTAATTAGGTATCCTATGAAGACTTTGATATGC
Organism: Parashewanella hymeniacidonis; assembly: GCF_016900895.1. Taxonomy (GTDB): domain Bacteria; phylum Pseudomonadota; class Gammaproteobacteria; order Enterobacterales; family Shewanellaceae; genus Parashewanella; species Parashewanella hymeniacidonis. Next base: position 2,725 of record NZ_JAFEUN010000135.1, on the reverse strand, counting down.
AATGCCCAACTGGTCAATGAAGGACGCATTTCGACTCAAGATTTACTGATTGAAAACGGCCGTATTAGTAAAATCGACCGCCAAATTTCAGCGCCAGCTGATGCAAAGGTTGTTGATGCTCAAGGAAACCATTTGATTCCGGGAATGATTGATGATCAAGTTCATTTCAGAGAACCTGGCTTTCCAAATAAAGGCACTATTGCCAGTGAATCGAGAGCAGCGGTTGCAGGCGGTATTACTAGCTTTATGGAAATGCCAAATGTAAATCCACAAACCACAAATTTAGATGCGCTTGAAGACAAATACACTCGTGCTTCACAAAGTTCTTTAGCTAACTTTAGCTTTTATTTAGGTGCTACCAACGATAACGTTGAAGAAATAAAACGCCTAGACCCCAATCAAGCTTGTGGCATCAAAATTTTCATGGGTGCATCAACCGGAAACATGCTGGTTGATAATGAATCTACCTTAAATGACATTTTTGCTAATGCCCCTACTCTTATTGCAACCCATTGTGAAAATACCCCAATGATCACCGCAATAGAAGAAGAGTATCGTGCTAAGTATGGTGACAAAATCCCAATGAACCTGCATGGTGAAATTCGCTCCCGTGAAGCTTGTCTTGCATCATCTCAGTTAGCGACTTCTCTAGCCATCAAGCACAAAGCTCGCTTACACGTATTGCATTTAACCACCGCTGATGAGTTGTACTTATTTCAGAAAAACAAACAACTTGCAGATTTAAAAGGCGCCAATATCACGGCTGAGGTTTGTGTACATCACTTATTTTTCAATGACAAAGACTATGACAGACTAGGAAGCTTAATTAAGTGTAACCCTGCAGTTAAGCGTGAGTCGGATCAACTGGCTCTGATTAAAGCAGTTCAAGATGATGTTATCGACATTATTGCGACTGACCACGCACCTCATACTTGGGATGAAAAGCAAAACGAAAGTTATTTTAAAGCGCCGTCTGGTTTACCGTTAGTTCAACATGCACTTCCATCTGTGCTTGAACATTATCATAACGGTAACTTCTCACTTGAAAAGATTGTTCAAAAGACATCTCACGCCGTTGCTGAACGTTATCAAGTTAAAGACCGTGGTTACTTACGTGAAGGTTATCATGCAGATTTGACATTAATTAACTTAAACAAGCCATTTGAAGTGACGAAAGAAAATATTCGCTATCATTGCGGTTGGTCAGCATTTACTGGCTACAACTTCCAATCAAGCATTATCGGCACTTGGGTCAATGGTAATCACATGTTTGATGGTGAGCGTTTTATCAATAAACAGTTTGGTCAGCGTCTACAATTTACACGTTAATCTCTTATGAGCCCAAGTCATCCTTGGGCTCATATTTGTCTAACCCAAAATGCACTTTATGGCTTCATAAAAAAACTTTTGGTTTATTTTTTGAATTTGTTCAAATCCACCTTCTAACATTTCTCGCTGAGCCTTCTTAACAGCACTAGCTTCATCGGTTTCTTCGGCTTCCGAAACTAAAGAAAGCTCAACTTGTGAATTTTTTCTAGAATGATTTGGGTGCTCTTCAATAATTTCATCTGTGTCTTCTAACTCTACCTGAATTCCTTTTAAAGAATTTCGTGTTGGTGAATGTAAATCATAGAATTCAGTGTCAAATTTTGGTTCAGGTCTTCTGCTCTTCGAAAGCTCATCAACAGTAACATCCATTGACGTTTTAAGAAAATACTTTACGTCTTGTTTTGCTTCAGGTGATAAATGAGAGCTAGCTTCGATAGCATTAAGCTCTGATCTTAATTCGAAGTATTTAGAAAAAAAGCCTACTCTAGAGCTTTTGCAACATTCAGACACTGCGCAACTTGCAGTATATAAAGGATTACCCGCTATCTTTTCATCAAAAAACTGGCTTTGCTCTTGCGACATAGCTAATAAAGCCTTATTTGACGGTTTTGAGACTGGCTCCTTAAAGATGTTTTCTTCAAAATCTACATTTTGCATGCTCTTTGCAAATTCAGAATTTGGATCAATCCACACGATAAACTTCAACTGATCATCTTCACTAACAATCTTGTAATTTACTCCACTCTGATAATTAGCTGGAAGCGAAGCTTTAAGTGCATAGAAATCATCAATTTTACTCGTGACGTCATGAGCTGACTGACAATGGGGAGTGAGTATATTAACCGCTCTTTCTATAATTTTTTGACGTGAGCCACGGGTAAATAGATTTATTAAGCGCTCAATAAAAGACATAGCTCCTTTAGCTTTTTTTAAATCTCCGTCTTTAATGTGTTCCCATGTCTGCTTAGACAATCCACAGCTGTCAAGCATCGAATCGACGCCACTTGGTATTTTTAGCTGATGCTTATATTGACCTGCGCTTCTTGCATAGTCATACAATTCGTAATGTTTACATGGGTTGTGTACTTCCATAAGCTCCCCCTAAAATAAATACTTTTGGGTAATGGATAACAGATTTCAAAGTCTTTGAAGATTAAGAAAGGTGTAAGTCTAGTTAATTAACTATACCTTAGAATAAAATAAGAACAATTTTGTTCCATGAATTTTGGATTAATAAATGTTTAGAGTCTCAAATTACATGTATTGGAGATATATCGAGTAGGGTGAGGCATCACTGCCTCATCCCTCTCACAGAACCGTACGTACGGTTCTCGTATACGGCTCCTGCTTAATTCTATTCAGTTACTTCGTACTGAACACATATCCCGTTTGTACC
>NZ_JAFEUN010000134.1 GCF_016900895.1 Parashewanella hymeniacidonis | reverse complement strand
CACCGAATGCTTTAGTTAAAACGTGCGAGATAGCTGCTGTTAGAGTAGTTTTACCGTGGTCAACGTGACCGATTGTACCAACGTTAACGTGCGGTTTATTACGTTCAAATTTTTCTTTAGCCATGGTATGCCTCAGTCCAACCTTTTTATCAGGTAGTGAATGTTATATAGCAAAAAATCGACGCATAAATGCATCGAACAGAAATTTAATTTTACTTAATTAAGATAGTGGGAGCAATTTAAGGAAGAATTCATGGTGCTGATAGGCAGATTTGAACTGCCGACCTCACCCTTACCAAGGGTGCGCTCTACCAACTGAGCCATATCAGCAACGAAATTGGAGCGGGCGGCGGGAATCGAACCCGCGTTATCAGCTTGGAAGGCTGGAGTAATACCATTATACGACGCCCGCGCAACCTTATTATAGGCTACCTACTACCTATTGAAATGAAGATGGTGGAGGGAGAAGGATTCGAACCTTCGAAGGCAGAGCCGTCAGATTTACAGTCTGATCCCTTTGGCCACTCGGGAACCCCTCCATCATAATGGTGCCGGCACCAAGAGTCGAACTCGGGACCTACTGATTACAAGTCAGTTGCTCTACCAACTGAGCTATGCCGGCGCATCATTTCGGAGTCGGATATTAGGTAAATGTGGCAGCAAGTGCAATAGCAAAATGCAAATTATCTAAAAAAAAGTTTCAAATGACGTTTTTTTCGGCTTAAATTTAGCATTTTGTTTAAAATTAATGCTAAAGAACAACAAGTTCACACATAGAGTACTCACTAAAAATTATTCGTTTGAGCTATGTTAATGAATAAGATATGGTGCATTCGATTTAATTTTGTAGTTTGAGAATAAGATAAACGATGATTTCAGCACAATCTGCCCACCAGGCTTTATACATGGCATTTGGTCGTGACCAATGGAGCGACTTGCGTAACTCTGTGCCATTAACTTTAAATGAAGCCGATTTGGACAACCTTAAAGGTATTAATGAGCGCTTATCCTTAGCTGAAGTTACTGATATCTATCTACCTCTGAGTCGTTTACTCAACCTGATTGTTAAATCTAAGCAGCAACGCAGTGAAGTCTTGGATAAATTTTTAGTCAACGATGCACCTAAGCCACCATACATCATCAGTATTGCAGGCAGTGTTGCCGTAGGAAAAAGTACTACAGCACGTATTCTGCAAGCTTTACTTCGACATTGGCCTGAACACCCAAAAGTTGAGCTGGTCACCACGGATGGCTTTTTGCATCCATTAGAAGCATTAAAAGAGCGTGGCTTAATGCAACGTAAAGGTTTCCCTGAGAGCTATGATATGAAAATGCTGGTTGATTTCATTTCTGATGTGAAATCAGGTGAACCAGAAGTTCATGCGCCTTTGTATTCTCACGTAACTTATGACCGTATTACAGACAAAACCCAAAAGATCAATCAGCCTGACATACTGATCCTTGAAGGTTTAAACGTATTACAAACAGGACTCGATGCTCAATCCTCTACGAATCGACCATTTCTATCTGATTTTGTGGATTTTTCGATTTTTGTCGATGCTGATTACAACTTACTGAAGCAATGGTATATTGAACGTTTTTTACAATTCAGAAGTGTCGCTTTTGCTGATGATAATTCTTACTTTCATCACTATGCTGAACTTAATGATGCAGCAGCGACCGATATTGCTGAGAATATTTGGGATTCGATCAACGGTCCGAACTTGATGGAAAATATTCTTCCAACTCGTGAGCGAGCCAACCTGATACTTCGTAAAGGGCGTGATCACCTTATGAATCAGGTTCTACTGAGAAAGTAAGCTAACAAGGCAGGCTCTATGAGCCTGCTCTGACACTGATCTCACCACCAACAAACGCTTTAACTTCGCCGTCGACTTCAAGCAGTAATGCACCCTGAGTATCAATACCTCGACAAATCCCTTCAGTGACATTATCTGCCATTAATAACTTAATAGGTTGATCGCAATACAAATCGACTTTTTGCCAACGCTCGATAAAGGCGGGTAGACCCGATTGCTCAAATTGTTGAATATCGGCTTTTAACTGTTGATGCAACGCAATCGCAAACTCTGTTTTGTCTGGCAATGCTTGCTGCGACACTATATCAGCCCATGGTTGATCGATTTGCTCTGCTGCGGTTGTTGGCATTGACAAATTAACCCCAATCCCAATCACTACATTACATTCTCCGTCCGCTTGCCCCGACATCTCAACTAAAATACCCGCAAGCTTTTTACCTTCAAGATATACATCATTCGGCCATTTAACCGCTACATCATCGAGTCCGAGCTTTTTTAGCACGCTTGCGAGTGAACAACCAACAACCAAACTCAAACCCATCGCTTGTGCCATACCTTGTGGAAACTGCCACAACATTGAAGCGTATAAGTGACTACCATAAGGTGACGCCCACTTACGACCACGACGACCACGCCCCGCACTTTGATATTCAGCGATACAAATATCACCTGATTTAAGCTCTTCAGCGTGTTTCAATATAAAACTGTTGGTTGAATCAATTTCATCAAAATAAAAGCAACGATCATCAATTTTATGTACAAGCACATCACCATCAATCAGCGGCACAGGTTTTTCCAACTTATAACCTTTGCCTTTAACGCTGTAAATGCCAACACCAGCTTGCTCAAGTGCATCGACATGATTGCTGATGGTTGCTCTTGATACATCCAACTGTTTTGCTAATGCCTCACCGGATAAAAATGAGTCAGTTTGATTTAATGCCGCCAGTATTTGCCGACGACGATGCCATTGCTCAGCCATGAAACTCAATCTCCCCATGTTTTCCGATAAAGCGAGGCTCGACTTCAAGCTCCACTCCGAATTTATCAAGCACTGTCGCAGTGACATAACTCGCTAAATTCACAATTTCTGTGCCTGTAGCGCCTCCATGATTTACAAGTACCAAGGCTTGTTTGTCATGCACTCCAACATTGCCTTGCTTATATCCTTTCAACCCTGCTTGGTCAATCAGCCATCCTGCGGCTAGCTTTACACCATTGTCTACTAAATAAGCGACCATATCAGGATAACGTTTAAGTAGATTTTGGTGGCACTCGGTTGAAACGACAGGGTTTTTGAAAAAACTGCCCACATTGCCAATAACTTTAGGATCTGGCAATTTACTTTGTCTTATCTCACACACTCGTTTAAAGATGTCATTGGCCGTAATCGTCTTAACATTAAAGTCACTCAGCGGCCCATAATTAACCACAGGCTGCCAATGTTTAGTTAATTTAAAACCTACTCGCAAAATTACGGTCTGGTTTTTAAGTGCATTTTTAAAAATCGAATCCCGATAACCAAATTGACACTCAGCCGCAGTAAGTCGTGTTACTGTTTTATGTTGTAAATGATAAAACTCAACCCAGTCACACACTTTTTCAAACTCAACGCCATACGCTCCAATGTTTTGAATCGGTGCCGCCCCGACAGTTCCAGGAATAAGCGCTAAATTCTCTAAACCGTTAATACCTTGATTGACCATGGACGCAACAAACCGAGACCAGTCCTCACCCGCTGCAACACTCAAATAATGGTATTCATTATCTTCAGAAAGACATATCCCTTTGGATTCTATTTTAATGACCGTACCTTCTAGATCATCCGTAAGCACAAGGTTACTACCGCCACCAAGTACCAACAAGGGTTGTGATTGACTGTCGTAAACTCGGCAAAACTCAATGATCGACTCAGTAGAATTAAGCCGTTGCAATTGCTGACAACCTTGCATTAATCCTAATGTATTGAATTCAGTTAAAGAGTGAGCAGTGCCTGACATAATCTTTCGGTTTAAAGGTAAAAAAGTCATTGTACTGAGTTAATGACGCTTTTACAGTACTCCGATTAAATCTGTTGAGATTTAATGCGGTTTATCAATTGCAAAATAAAATAGATACAACAAGCGGCTGCCATGCTTGCTTTGAATGCATCGACCCAATTAACCTCTGTAATTCTTGGGTTAAAAACGAAATAGCCAAGATTATAGCCATTGATAGCGATTAGCCCGAGAAGCATTAACAAATAAAATCCAATTTTGAGCACGACATTTTCCTTAAACTAAAGTAAGTGTGATCCCGACTCCCATCACCATTCCCAAAACAAGTGCTACTGTGATTACTCCGATTTGCTGGTATTTACTAGAAACATTGTTCTCATCAGTGACTGCATCATCTATAGATAAGATGATTTCCTCAAGATTAAGCTCCATCACTGAGGCAATGCTCAATACTGTTTCATTAGAAGCCGTTCCATAGCGTTCGACACGTTGAACGGTTCGCAGGCTCAAACCAAATGCATCAGCAAGGTGCTGTTGAGTCCAGCCATTTTTTAGTCTGCTATTTTTAATGGCTTTTGCATTAACATCCATCTAAAACTTCCCTTTAAAAAACAAAGTTAGCGATAATAAAACCCATTAGTAATCCAGTAACTACACCAGCTAAAAGCCATTTGCCAAAATCAACTAACATCTGCCGACCTGAAACATCAGGGTGTTTATAAGCTATAGATTGAGTTTCAACGTGAACGCCATCTTCTATCAGCGTACATTGTAAGTGTCCCCTTAAAATATCAATCATATTGAACTCAATCTCATAAGGGATATCATCAACTTTAAACAAATGAATCGACTTCCTTTTATATGAACGTTGCTCACTTACTACTTCATCATTTACTTTGATAATTTCTTTACCGTTCCAAGATGATCCCCATGTAGTGATGACATTGTTATTAACTACAAATCTAAATTGATAACCTTTACTGAGAACGTCATTTCCGACGATGTTAATCTTATCAGTCATGCCTTTTCCTTCGTGACTAAATCTGAGTACATGGTATGTTTTTTTCACAAACAATAAAGGACAGTGATAGGACATTCGTAAATATGACATACGACATCGATATGACAATCGTTTAAAATCAATACGTTACTATCAAGCGCAACAACTTGATACCGGAGTCGATATTTTGGTTACAATGGCTAAGAGTTGAATTACAAGTAATAAAGCATGGACTTAGCCAACAAATTAGACTTGCTGTGCGACATCGTACAATATGGCTCATTCACTAAAGTAGCTGATTTGCACAATGTTGATCGTTCAGTCATTTCAAAACAAGTGAAAGCGCTGGAAACTGAATTAGGTGTTCGGCTGCTCAACCGCTCAACGCGGGCTTTATCACTCACCAGTGCAGGAACAAGCATTTATCAGCAAGCACAAGCCGTTCGAGAGGCATTGTTAACCACTAAAAAGCTCGCCGAATCTTTTCACGACTCTCCAAAGGGAAAACTAAAAGTCACAGGATATACAGCATTTGGACAACAGTATCTTAGAAAAGCGATAAATCAATTTTTGTTAAAATACCCGGAAACAGAAATTGAGTTAGTGCTTGATGACAAACGTTTTGACATCATCAATGAAGGTTTTGATATTGCGTTTCGAATTGGTCCATCCCGAGATTCAAATCTTATCGCACGTAAATTTGCCCCAAATAACCTGGCTATTCTTGCGGCTAAATCGTTTATTTCTGAATACGGAAGGCCTAAAACAGTCGATGAGCTAATTGCACTGCCCGCAGTAATTTATGCCAACAATGAATATAATCTTGGAAAACTCTCTATCGCTAATTCTGCAAACAGCTCAGAGTTAATCAAGCGTCAGATGGCACCTCGTTTTACAAGCAATGATGTTGGTTCAATGTTAGATGCGGTTAAAGAAGGAATAGGTTATGCACAATTCGCGATGTCGACCATCACACGTCCCATTGAAGAAGATAACCTCACCACTTTGTTAACCGATCATAAACTCGCAGATGCCGGTGAAATTTATGCACTTTATCCACACAGAAATCAGACACCACTCACTAACTTATTCTTGGATGAAGTAAAATGTGTCATTGGCACACCACCGATATGGAAAAGTTACATCGATAATTATGCCAATCTTTACTAGAGGCCAAACAATAGTCCAGAGTGTAAATTGATAATAAAACACTCTCAAATAATCAGTTTTAACCATTAATTGTCGAGATGATTTCAGATGCGGGTAATCGAGATTTAGGCAAACCCGCATTAAAGTCGGTTTCACTACGATATCCTAAAGCAACAACGCCCACAGCAGTAAACCCTTGCTCTCTTAATCCAAATTCACTATCCAGCGCTGGCATATCAATACCCTCCATTGGTAGCGCATCAATGCCTAAAACAGCAGCACCAGTAAGCAATGAACCAATATTTAGATAGACTTGCTTTTCTAACCAATGTTGCAAATCTTTAAAATCAAACCGATGTAAATCTACAAACATCTTCCGAACACCATGTACCATGGCTTTAAATTCAGGTGCGTCATAGCGGCCATCTTTATCTTCAGTCTCAGTTAAATGATTTAAGAAAGTTTCACTCATTTCTGTCCGAGCACAAAAGACAACAACATGCGAGGCATCAAGGATTTTTTGAGTATTAAAATCATACTTTTCCGATCCCTTAGCAACCCTCTGTTTCGCAGCGGCTGTTTCAGCAATCAAGAAGTGCCAAGGTTGTGAGTTAACGCTTGACGGGCTGAACCGCAACAGAGCATAAATTTGCTCAAGTAACGCTGGCGAAATTTTCTTTTTTGAGTCGAACTCTTTAGTTGAGTATCGATTCAACATGATATCGTTAAAATTCATTAATTTTTGCTCCTCACATTAGATGAAGCAATTATTCACTAAAATTATCCGATGTTCGATAACGTTAACAACAATTCATTGGTGCTTTTAAAGCAACACTCAAGGTCGTTTTTCACTTAAAGTTAGGGTATGTTTATAGTTCCTCGACTTGAAAGGGAAGTTAATGCTGTTATTAATGATTTACGTGGCTATTGCTATTGGCGTTTCATTTCTGTGCTCTATTTTTGAAGCCGTCTTGCTCAGTATTACCCCTGGCTACCTTGCCTATTTAAAGAAACAGGGGAAGCCTTCTTATCAGCAACTAAAAAAACTGAAAGATGACGTTGATAGACCCTTAGCTTCTATTCTTACACTTAACACCATTGCTCATACGATTGGCGCCGCAAGTGCTGGTGCCCATGCAACCGTGGTATTCGGCAGTGAATGGTTAGGTGTGTTTTCTGCTGTACTGACGTTAGGTATCTTATTACTGTCAGAAATCATTCCAAAAACGATAGGAGCGACTTATTGGCGACAATTGGCATCGATAACTGGCTATACGCTCAATTGGATGGTTTGGATTCTAAGTCCGTTTATATGGATATCGAGTATCGTTACTCGATTCGTATCCCATCAAAAGCCAGAAGCGCAACTGCGTGAAGAACTGTCAGCAATTGCCACGCTTGCAGGCGAAACGGGTGAGCTAGATTCAGGTGAATCCAAATTATTCGAGAATATTCTGAGTTTAAAGCACACACCAATAACAAAAGTGTTAACACCCCGTACGGTTGTATTTCGTGTACCTGATACATTATCGATTGATGATTTCTTTGCACAATATGCAAATAACCCATTCTCTAGAGCTTTGGTGTATCACCAAAACAAAGATAACATCGTCGGCTTTGTACATAAACTTGAATTGTATAAATACCAAAAACAACACAGTGGGAATGAGAGCATTGGACGCAGCTTGAGACCAGTTTGTGCTTTATTAAGTAGCATCTCACTAGCAACGGCACTTCAAATCATGCTCAGTAACAAACACCAACTAGCGATGATTGTTGATGAGTACGGCGACTTGAAAGGTGTTGTTTCACTCGAAGATATATTTGAACACATGCTCGGTGAAGAGATCATGGATGAAGTCGATAACACCCCTGATCTGCAGCAGGCGGCACACTTACGTTGGGAAAAATGGAAACAAGAACACAGTGTGATTGATCCTAGAGATGATGCTCAATACAAAGGAGAAGAGTGAAAACAATAATTGTATTTGGTAGCAGCAATAATAGCGGGAATACCGCATCAGTGTGTGAACGGGTTGCCCAAGGCACGGACATCGGCATTATAAATCTCAATAACTATAATATTCAGCCATTCAATTACGACATTACACAACAAAATGACGATTGCTTAAATTTATTTGAAAAATTATTAGGGTATGATCTCATCCTCTTCGCAACGCCAGTTTACTGGTATGCACCAAGTGGCCAGATGAAAGTGTTCATCGACCGTTTCTCTGATTTATTGCATTTGCATAAACCACTCGGGAGACAGTTGAGAACCAAAAGCGCAGCAGTAATTGCAACAGGAGCAGATGATATTCCACAAACTTGCTTTGAAGACATGTTCAAAAATACATTCAATTATCTAGGAATGAAATACCTTGGGCTCCTATATGTTAGCTTTGGCAAAGATGACCAGCCAGAAACTTCACAGCGAAATAAAATTGCACATTTTAAAACGATGCTGGCAATTGATGAGTCAAATTAAACGGCACAGCAACATCAATAAGCTTTGGTAGAGAGAGTTGAGCATCTCTTGCCAATCGTTTTTGCACGTATTCTTGCTCTGTAGCACATTCATCTAGCATGACATTTTTGTGTTTTTCATCCGCAATCAATAAGTCAGTATACGGTAACTCTTGCTCTTTGGGATAATCATGACAAAGTTGCACATGATAACCATCAGGATAATGATAAAGCAATTCAATAGATTCATACAACTCATGCGCACTTCCACCAGGAAAATCGACTCTCGAAGTACCTCGCTCGGGAGCAAACAAGGTATCTCCAACAAATAAGTATTTACCAATTCTATAGGTAACAGAGTCAGGGGTATGTCCAGGGGTTTCTAAAACTTGAATTTGCTCGGTACCCAATTTTAATTGAGTATTTTTATCGACAAACAAGTCAAAGCGTGCCAATGGACAGTCATTCAGTTTAACTTTCCAGTTTTCATAAACGAGAGCAATCTTCTTACAAACCGCTATTTGTCCACCTAGTTTACTTTTAATGTATTGTGCTGCAGAGAGATGATCAGCATGAATATGAGTTTCAAGAATATATTGTAACGAAAGTCCTTGAGTGCGAATGGTATTGATAATTTCATTTGCAGACTCAAAACCAATTTTGCCCTCTTGATAATCCAACACAGTATCAATTAATACAGCGTTATTAGCAACAGACACTAAATAGGTTAACGTTCCACTTTGTCGATGAAAGAAATGTTGCACATTCATACGGATAACTTTCAATGAAATAAAAGTTAAGGTAATAGAAACATAAACTGAGTTCTAATTAATTAAAATTAATCTCACAGTACCAAAGCGGTGAACTAAGGTGTTCACATTTCACTGAGTATCGGCTGTATTTGCAAGTTTGTTGTAGCTTCAAATAAAATAACGACAGTTTTGTATATCGACAAACGCAAAAATCCCCTTAGCCTAAGCTAAGGGGATTTGCGTATTTGGTGTCTGGCGATGACCTACTCTCACATGGGGAGACCCCACACTACCATCGGCGATGCTGCGTTTCACTACTGAGTTCGGGATGGATTCAGGTGGTTCCACAGCTCTATTGTCACCAGACA
>NZ_JAFEUN010000133.1 GCF_016900895.1 Parashewanella hymeniacidonis | reverse complement strand
TTGCAATACATTATTTGATGAAAAACGGTTCAGCACCGCTCTATTAAAACCTGAATATACCCAAGGGCATAAAAGCTCGTTGTCATGATAAGGTGATAGAGGCGGATACCATCAAGGCTACAATATAGTTAATTAAATCACTCAAACCATTCGCATCAGGAGCCGCTTCACTGTAGTCGAGAATAAAATTACGGGTTTGCTCTCTCAGTAATCTTACCGTCAATTCAGTAATTCGCTTTAAAAATCAATATTAAAACTTCATTGGCGGTGAATGTGTTCCACCTTGTGAAGGCCAATACTTCAATAACATCAGTCCGGTGAATGGCAAGTCATTTTGTGAAATCCCTCGCTCTTGTGCCAAAGATATTGATCTAGCATTGGACGATGCACATGCTGCCAAAGATGCATGGGGTACAACCTCAGTAACGGAACGATCAAATCTACTGCTAAAAATTGCTGACCGAATAGAACAGAATATTGATATTAAATATCTAGAGATTGCAGAAACCTGGGATAACGGTAAAGCCGTGCGTGAAACCCTTGCTGCAGATATTCCACTAGCTGTAGATCACTTCAGATATTCTACAGGCTGTTTGCGTGCGCAAGAAGGCTTAATCGGTGAAATCGACGAAAAGACAGTTTCATATCACTTTCATGAGCCACTTGGCGTTGTTGGACAAATCATCCCATGAAACTTCCCTATTCTTACATTTTTTATAGGATTAAATTAGACAACCCAAAATCTTGTTCTATTCTTTAGGCTCAAACAAGACGTTTAGCCGATAAAATGTTGTAATTGCCGAGGTAAAGGATGTACAAGGTAGCTGTATTTATCGTTATGATTATTGTGTCTTCAAATGCAGTTGGAGACGAGTTAGATTACGTTTCAAGTGAACAAAAGTATAATGAAAACGCTTTGAACAATGACGTTGCAGATTCAATTGAAACTATTTTAAATCAGCAACACAAGCAGCACATTGATGCTCTTTGTAAAAAGCTTATAACTGAGCATTTAGAAAAGTTTAGATGGTTAAGTAAACTGAATGCAAATGAGCAAGTTTATTTAGATAACAAACACAGAGTCAAATTAACCTGAGCTCAGGTTAATTCACAACGGTGAAGAGAGCTAAAAGCTCTCTTCTTCATTAAATGGCGATTAAGCATTGCCCTTCACTTTCATATTCATTTCTTTGGCAAAATTTAGCATACGATCTAATGGTACTAATGCATCATCACGTAATGCGTCATCTACAAAGATTTCATGGTCTTTTGTATCTGTAGCAGATAATGAAGCTTCAATTGCTTTCAAGCCATTCATAGCCATCCAAGGACAATGAGCACAACTCTTACATGTTGCACCATTTCCGCCTGTCGGCGCTTCAATTAACGTTTTACCTGGAGCTGTCTGTTGCATTTTATAAAAAATGCCCTTATCAGTGGCAACGATAAAGGTATCATTTTCCATTTCTTGAGCGGCTTTAATTAATTGGCTTGTTGAACCAACAGCATCAGCCATTTCTACTACACTGGCTGGAGATTCAGGATGTACTAATACTGCAGCATCAGGATATTCTTTCTTCAAATTCACCAATGCTCGAGCTTTAAATTCGTCATGAACAATACACTCGCCCTGCCACATGAGCATTTCGGCACCTGTTTGTTTGGCAATGTAACTGCCTAGGTGACGATCAGGTCCCCAAATAATTTTTTTATCTTCACTGTCTAAATGTTCAACGATTTCAAGCGCAATACTTGACGTTACGACCCAATCTGCACGTGCTTTAACAGCAGCTGAGGTATTAGCATACACAACAACGGTGTGATCAGGGTGAGCATCACAAAAATCACTGAATGCATCGATTGGACAGCCTAAATCGAGTGAACAAGTCGCTTCAAGATTAGGCATTAATACTGTTTTTTCTGGCGATAGAATTTTCGATGTTTCGCCCATAAATTTAACGCCGGCAACTATTAGGGTTTTAGCGGGATGATCACGACCAAAGCGAGCCATTTCTAAAGAGTCAGAAACACAACCCCCCGTCTCCTCTGCTAATGCCTGAATTTCAGGATCGGTATAATAATGGGCAACAAGAACAGCGTCACGCTCTTTTAATAGTTGTTTAATACGTTCTTTATAATGACTTTTTTCATCTACAGATAATGGAACTGGTTTAGCTGGAAATGGATAATCAATGGTTTCTATTTGTGGTGCCGCCTGGCTCATAATGCGTCCGAAAATTACAACAATTTTTCAATTATATTAAATCATATTATGAAAAGCGAATGGCACATGCGTAAGAAATGGAAAGTTTTGCTTAACGATGTGCGTTTACAAACACTCTTATATTGAGATAATATTATAACAAATTGACATATTATGTCTTAAGTCGTATTTTGGAATACAATTTTTAACATTAAACCAATACATTTAAGTTAGTATTTGAAACGTTCAAAATATTGATAAAAGGAATTATGATGAAATCAGCTACTGTTTTCGGTGCAATCACCGATATATTCTTATCGCCAACTAAGGCTTTCAATGGATTAAAAGAAGCAAAAGGATGGTCATGGTCAGCCTTTCTTTTAATCATTCTCTTTTCATCAGTTGCAATGTATTTATTCTATACAACTGTTGACCCTAACTACCTTGTCGATCAACAAATTGCTGCACTCGGAGACGAGTTAACGGCACAAGAACATGATGCTGCAGTTAATGGCATAAAGCAATTTGCTGACATTCAAATTTATTTTGCTATTTGTGCACCAATTGTTGCCATTGCGTTGTTTAATGCACTTTATGCATTCTATTTCATGCTGATCAGCAAAATTGACCCACAGTCTGATATGAAATTTGGTGCTTGGTATGGATTCAGTATCTGGACAATGATGCCAGCAGTAATTAATAGTTTAGGCACGATTATTCTGGTTACGACGGCAAAGACAGATCAATTGAGTCAATCTATCTTCAACTATGCATCGTTAAATCAACTCGTACTAAATTTAGATATCCATAATGCGTATTATGGGCTTGTTGAGAGTATTGGTTTATTTACTGTTTGGGGAATGATTCTCACTATTATTGGTCTAAAAAGCTGGACGAATTTTACTAAGAACCAAGCTGTAATATACGGACTTTTACCGTCAGTTGTGATTTTTGGTATTTGGTTCCTAATAGCAACCTTAAAATAATAGACTTTATCTTTAGCCAGTTCCGAGTGTGCTGGCACTTCAGGGATCAACAATGAAAAAAATCATTATCATCGTTTTAGCTGTTGTTGCGTTTGCGGGAATTCTAATAAGCAAACAAGTCACAGATAATCAAGATACCGTAAAGCTAGAAGTTACTCACCCTTCTACGGGAAGCATAGCAGATACCATTTTGGCTTCTGGTAACCTCGTTTTTAATACCCAAGTACAGCTTCGCTCAGAAGTGACTGGTCGTGTTGCAAAGGTCTTAGTTGAAGAGGGACAAACAGTCAAAAAAGGCGACATCTTAATGGAGCTAGATACTAAAGCTTTTAAAGCGGATGTTGAGCGTTCTAAAGCTGTTGTACAAGCCAGTGAGATTGAAATACAAAAAACACACGTTAACTTAAAAAATATTGAACGACAGCTCACTCGCCAACAAAAGATGTTCGCCCGAGGCCTTTCTGATGCCGAAACTTACGACAACCTTAAAAACAGTCGTAATCTTGCGCTTATTGATATTCAATCTAAAAAAGCACAGCTTAAGCAAGCTCAAGCTTCCCTTTCAATTGCAGAGGACAGATTAAGTAAAAGCGTATTTAGGGCACCAATGACTGGTCTTTTAGCTTCAGTTGATATTAAAGAAGGTGAAACTGTTATTGCAGGCACAACTAATATTGTGGGTTCAGATCTCATGCTGATTGCTGATCCAACTGCAATCTTAGCTGAACTAAGAGTTGATGAAACCGATATAGCGAGTATTCAACTTGGTCAAAAAGCCGATATTTTTGCTGCGGCCTATGCTGATGATCCTTTTATTGGAAAAGTCATAAACATTGGCACTTCAGCAAAAGCTGAGCAAGGTTCGAATGCTTTATCATTTAAAGTTAAAGTGTTACTTGACCATACTAAGCGACGTTTATATGCAGGAATGAGCTGCCGTGCAGAAATCGCAACATCTATATCTAATCATGCTGTAAAACTGCCGATCGAAGCTGTACACCAAGAAGACGACAAATATTTCGTTTGGAAAGTGGATACTGATGATAAGGTTTCCAAAAAGTTCGTCACTGTAGGCATTTCATCAGATATTGAGCAAGCCATAAAAAGTGGCTTAACAACCAAAGATAGAGTTGTTGTTGGCCCAGCTAGACCTGTAAGTAAACTAAAAGAAGGCGATGTAATTCATCCTGATAATACATCGAAAAAAACCGCTTCTGAAAAGGAAAGCGTATGAGTAAGGTGATCGATTTAAAGAAAATTTCGAAACACTACGAGATGGGCGAACAAACTTTCAAAGCTTTAGATGACGTTAATGTATCAATATCTAAAAATGAATACGTTGCCATTATTGGTCCATCAGGTTCTGGCAAGTCAACATTAATGAATATTTTAGGCTGCTTAGATGTTCCGTCTGAAGGTGAATACCTTCTAAAAGGTAAACTGGTTAAGAACATGTCTGAAACTGAGCTTGCGCATCAGAGAAACGAAAGTGTTGGATTTATCTTTCAAAGTTTCAATTTGATTCCTAGAGCTACGGCTTTAGAAAATGTAATGCAGCCGCTAGTATATCGCTTTATTGCAGCCAAAAAGCGCCGAAGAATGGCAATTGAATCGCTTAAGCGTGTAGGGTTAGGCGATAAAGTACATCATCTTTCAAGTCAACTTTCTGGTGGTCAAAGGCAACGAGTTGCTATTGCCAGAGCGTTAGTGACAAAGCCACATATTCTCTTAGGTGATGAACCCACAGGTAACCTCGACAGTAAAACTACTCGGGATATCATGTCATTGTTTGATGAACTTCATAATGAAGGCCATACCATTATATTAGTGACACATGAACAGGATATCGCCGATCACTGTAATAGAGTCATTCGCTTAGTAGATGGTAAAGTCGTTGCTGATACCGTAAAAGTAAAGGAGGAGCGATTGCATGTTTAAATCCGCTCTAGCGATTATGGAAGGGACTAAAGCTGCACTAGCTGCAATTCGAGCCAATGCGATGCGCTCTGCTCTCACCTGCCTAGGTATTATCATTGGCGTAGCAGCAGTAATTACCGTTGTTGCAGTAATGCAAGGTTTCACTAAACAAATCAACGATCAACTTGCTGACCTCGCACCTGATGTTACTACAGTTAAACCATATACTAATCCAAGATTAGAGATGCTAGGTAAAAGAAGTAAGCTTACTTATGAAGACTTTTTGATTTTAAAAAGCAAAATCAAACAAGCCGAAACCATGACTGCAATCATGTATAGCTGGCGCTTTTCTGGCGGCGCACAATATGGAAGTTATACCCACAGTACTCGGGTCGAAGGCACTGAGCAAAGTTATCAAAAAGCATACAGAACATTTCCCGAACAAGGCCGATTTATTCGTGAAGAAGATGATAAAAAGCGCCGCAGAGTAGCCTATATAGGTGCCAGTATAATAGAAAAATTACACTTACCTGAAAATCCCGTAGGGTCTTATATTAAACTCGGTAATGAGTGGTTTCTTATCATCGGCGTTGCAGAAAAACTGGGGAGCTTATTTGGTTTTGATCAAGACGATTATATACGTATACCTATTAGCACGATGAATGCACTAGAAGGGAGTAATAAACATCGCAGCAACGTCCAAATAATGTACCGCTTAAAGCCTGATGCTAAAGAAGAAGTCGTTCAGCAATCTATACGAAGAATTCTGAGACAGCAGCATAAGATTTCATCTGGTCAGGACGATGACTTCGAATTCGAAACTTCTGAAAAATCAAAAGAGAACTTTGAAAAATTCACCAATAGTGCAACAGGTATTACTGCTGGGATTGTTGGCATCAGTTTAATTGTTGGCGGAATTGGTGTCATGAATATCATGCTAGTGTCTGTCACCGAACGAACAAGAGTGATTGGTACATTGAAAGCACTGGGAGCCACTCCTGGATTTATTATGCTTCAGTTTTTAGTCGAAGCTGTTGTTCTATCTTTGTTTGGTGGCGCAATTGGCTTGGCAATTGGATATGGATTATCAGGGCTAATTACCGTATTGATACCTAGTATGCCTGGCTCTTACATACCAGCTTGGGCTGTGTTCCTTTCTTTTGGATTTACATCGGCGATCGGTATTATTTTTGGATTAGCGCCTGCAATTAAAGCTGCAAGACTAAATCCAATTGATGCTCTGAGGTATGAATAATCCCTATGATTAAAGGCTTCTTTCGGAAGCCTTTAATTTTTATAATTTAAAATGCTTCTTCCAGTTATCAAGTTGTGTTGGCGTAATCCCTACTCCACCGCACACAATCACTAAAATATTTCTATAGTGTTTAAGTTGATTATGCTTATGATGGTATGCAACAGATAGGCTGGCACTACATGCTGGTTCAACAAGCATTCTATGTTCGTTCAAAAAACGATAACATGCATCAACTGCGTCAGAATCTTCTACGCTGATAGCCATCACTCTCCCTGTTTTGGTCAATTCAAAAGCAGACTCTGCAACTTGACTGGCACCTAAAGATGTAGCGATTGAGCTGATTGCATCTAAAGAAATACGTTTATTTAATGACATGGATTGAGCTAATGCATCGGCTCCGATTGTTTCTACCGCAAACACTGGGATATCTGATAAACCATTTTTTTCAAGTCCTTTTGCTACTCCCAGTAACAGACCACCTCCGCCAACAGACAATAAAACTGCATCTGGTGTCACACCTTGCTCAACGACTTCATCAATCATCGATGCGTGCCCCTGCCATAGTAAGGGGTCATCATAAGGATGAATATAAGCACTTTCATCATCAAGCAGAGATAGTGCATATTCATGAGCCTCAAACCATACATCACCATGAACGATCACTTTTGCACCTTCTTGCTCAATTAACTCAATGGCCTTTTGCTTAGTCGTTTTCGGGACAACAATGGTGACAGGTACATTTAATTTTCGACCACAGTAGGCAACTGCTAAACCAGCATTCCCACCGGAAGATGCATA
This sequence comes from Parashewanella hymeniacidonis, assembly GCF_016900895.1. GTDB lineage: Bacteria > Pseudomonadota > Gammaproteobacteria > Enterobacterales > Shewanellaceae > Parashewanella > Parashewanella hymeniacidonis. The sequence goes on along the minus strand of NZ_JAFEUN010000133.1, from coordinate 2,465 downwards.
TAACTTTTTTGCGCCATGTTGAATATAATATTCACACGCATTACCCACACCCCTCACTTTAAAAGATCCTGATGGCTGACAGTTCTCTAATTTTAACCAAACTTTAGTGTCGGAATTCTGGGGTATCGACAAACTTTGGATTAAAGGCGTTTGTATATGCAACATATTTTCAGACCGTTTTATCAATTATCTTAACCTGATCTCGGGATAATGAAATCACTAACACATTTTAAATTATCAATATTTTTCCATATCGTTCAACAGTGTCCCTAGTTTTGTTCAGTTCAAGGCTTGAGTGTGGGAGCACTCAAAACGCAGAAATGAGCAGAAATAGAGGTACTGGTGAGATTTGCTTATCCCGAGTTCAGGTTATCTTAAAATGGATTAAGGGAATAACCTTCACTATGCAAAATTGCATGTGCCGTCATCGCTGACAGAGCCATATCTACATTCGGTAGCAAATCTTTTTGAGACAAACCATAGTAGGCCGCACTTTGTCCGCAAATATAAATTTTTACGCCAAAAGCAATAAGCTGCTTCACAATATTTTGGTTTGCATTAGCACTTCCTGAATGGAGTTTTGAATAAAACGAGTGGTTAGCTAAATCTGTTACCGACTTTCCATGCACCACCATTGCAACCTTAATATCTTGCTTTGGGACGCCGTTTGCGACATGCATATTGATAAAACGACCTAATGTATCTAGGTTACGGTTAATTTTTCCAACATCACTCGCTTTGCTCATATCAAAAGCAACATGAAACTTCATATTCTTTGGAATTGAGACCGATGTATTTACATCTGCAATTTTGCCAAAACTTTTGAACACAGGTCCTTGATGAAACGCTTCGATTCCAGCAAAAGACTGAAAGGCACACAAAATACTAAACAAACCAATCCCTAGTCTTTTAAACATCTTATTTTTTCCTTTTTGCTAAGATTCTGTCTAATTGATTACCAAACGCCTGCCGATCACTCTGACTCAGAGGTGCTGGCCCACCAGTATGCACACCACTTGCTCGCATGGTGTCTAAAAAATCTCTCATATTTAGGCGTGACTTTATATTCTCGGTCGTGAATAACTCACCTCTTGAGCTTAAGGCTAATCCGCCTTTCTCAATCACATCATTAGCAAGCGGTAAGTCACTCGTAATTACTAAATCTCCAATTTCAGTAAATTCAACAATTTTGTCATCAGCTACATCAAATCCGCTTTCAACCCTAATTGACTGAATGACTTTAGAGTTAGGTGTCTGAATAAATTGATTAGCAACTAAAATTAGTTGAGTTTGAGTTCTTTCTGCAGCTTTAAACAAAATCTGCTTAATGACCACTGGGCAAGCATCTGCATCTACGTATATTTTCACAAATTTTCCGAATCGTTATTTATAGTTTTACTATATCTAAATTAATCTGATAAAAATAATAAATTCTATTAGAAACACTAGGGGTTGTTGATCTTTGTTGATATTTTCAGCAATGATTATTTTTGACGATAACAAAGCGGAACAAGCGTTATTTAGTTATTCTAAATGAGCGCAGTGACAATGCAGATAGCGTTAAAAATAACCATTGCTGCTTTCAAACTATTTAACAACAAAACCACAATAAGTGCCGCTCAACCCCTGACTCTTCTACACAAATGTCAGATAAGTTGAACTTATTATAAATCCATTGATCTGATCTAGAAATTTCTTCACTGAGAACAACGAATCTTGTCAATTTATCATCATAGCCAATGGTCAACAGCCCACTTCGAAAAAGCAAATACTGGCGATACACGAAGAACAAAGCGTCTAATTGAAACGGCTACGGATATGGTGCGTTGTAGTGGCAAATCAATCGCTTTATCATGCCAAGGTGACGAGGCAAAGCAGGAAGGAGCTTACCAATTGATGCGTAATGACTTGGTTACACCAGAAGTAATACGCTGCTCAGGATTTAATTACACAGCTGAATAAGCACAATCATATTCAGAAATTTGCTACGGTTACTTTAAAAACTCAAGATGAAATGAGGCCTGTTAATATGGTATACGCTCAAGAAAAAATCTCAAAAAAAGAGGTGGAGCCGTTACGCTGGGTACTACTGACAACCGAGCCAGTTGAAACCTTATCTCAGGCATTGCGTGTGATAGATATTTACACCGCAAGGTTGCGAGTTAAAGACTTCCATAAGGCTGGAAAACTGGTGCAGGAGCTGAACGCCAAAGAATGACGGAGCCGAAAAACTTAGAAAGAGCTGTATCCATTTTAGCTTTTATCGGTGTTCGATTTCTGCAACTCAAAGAGGCAATAACTATTCCATATTACTTGCGTAAGAAAGGATTAATAGACGCAGCTACTTAACAACCACCGTCTGAAAGACGGTGGGTTACACTATGCAGGCTGAAAGCCCGCTCCTATACGACATCACTCCAAATCAAAATTATCGTTATCTTTTCGCTCAAAGTGATGCTGTAAAT
>NZ_JAFEUN010000132.1 GCF_016900895.1 Parashewanella hymeniacidonis | reverse complement strand
CTTCTGGAAACGCTCACTAAAAACAAATTTGCTTTTGATATTTATCACCAGAGTTGGACTTCCTGCTCTGGCGAGCTCGCTTGTATTTGTGACTTTAGATCATATAGATCTGATCAGTCCCTAAAAAGTTATCCCAACATTCTGTGGATAAGTATGTGAGGAAATATAGGGATAAGCGGTTAAAAGTCATTTTGAAGAAAAAAGGTGTCCTTACCCAGCAAAACAATCATAGTTTTTTCATGTAGTTATATTCTTTCAAGTGAAGTTTCACTCGATCAAAATCGATCGCACACATTTTAACCACATCAACAATTTGTTTATTGATACACTAATCGTTGATCACAACCGCTGAAATTATTGTATGAAATCTGCCCCAAAATCTATTAATGAATTATTATCACGTGCTACTGATATAGCAGGGCTTACCTTAGCTCATGTTGCAGAATTGAACCATGCTCCAGTTCCTAAAGATTTGAAACGAGATAAAGGCTGGGTAGGACAACTTATCGAAGCTGAACTAGGTGCGACTGCAGGTTCTAAAGCTGAACAGGATTTCCAAGAGATCGGCGTTGAGCTAAAAACGATTCCGATCAACCAAAATGGTAAACCTATCGAAACGACATTTGTTACTTTTTGCTCACTTATGCCACCTTTTACAGCCAGCTTTGAAGACAGTGTCGTATTTAAGAAGATTCAACGGGTGTTATGGGTGCCAATTGAAGGCGATCGAGATATCCCCGTTAGAGACAGAAGAATCGGTACTCCATTTTTATGGCAACCCGATCAAAATGAATTTCTGCTGCTAAAACAAGACTGGGAAGAAATTATTGAACTTATCTCACTCGGTAAAGTTGAAACAATTACCGCGCGCTATGGTGAAGTCATGCAATTGAGACCTAAAGCAGCTAACAGTAAAGCACTGACTGAAACAATTGATGAGTTTGGAAAAATAATACAAGTAAACCCTAGAGGCTTTTATCTGAAAACATCATTTACTTCACGAATTCTTGCTAAAGCTTTTGGTTAACCGTCAACTTAGACAAAATTCGAGCTTTCGTTGATCTAAATCACACAAACTACTGGCATTTGGCTGCTATATACGTCTAGACTTCGCATCCCTAATTTGAAGTAGTAATTAGTAAATTGAGAATTTGTCGCCAATCTAAAAAATTGGGCTTTGCGATTGTTGCTTGGACCCTTGCTATGTCTGTTTTTGTGTTTTTTAGATATTCGCAAACTACAGCACTTCCTCATTGGGCTTCAACTGAAGCCGATATTAAGGTTTTCGCCATCTACATTGGCATTATTTTAGGCTGTCTCCATTGGTTATCTAACCTAATCGTAGATTTCAGTTTTATCTCTAGAATAAACTACTTAGCCACTCTCTTTGTTAAAGGCACTCTGCTTCTTGGCGGGGCTGTCGGGATCGCCGGTTTTATGCAGTTTATTGAGTTATGGGAAGTCCATAACCGAATGACTACTTTGTGGCATATTGATGCGACGAACATCATACAATCCAGCGCTTTTCATTTACTTTTGATCTATATGATAGTCGTCAGATTGTCATTGGCCTTTATTGAACAAATGGGATTACTTGTTGGCCCCAAAGAACTGATCAATATTGCTTTAGGTAAATATCATCGACCAAGGTACGAACAGCGCTTATTTATGTATCTTGACATGACTAATTCTACTTCTCATGCTGAGCAACTTGGTGACTACCGTTTTAGCTGTTTGATTCAAGATTGCTTTAGATTACTATCCGGCCCTGTAACAGATAATAATGCTGAAATTTATCGATATATGGGAGATGCCGTTTTAATTCATTGGTCACTGAAAGATGGCGTCGAAAAAGATCGTTGTATCAACTTATATACCGAGTTTAATCAAATTCTTAAATGGCAAGGTAACTTCTTCAAACAGAAGTATGGCCTAGTTCCCCAGTTCAAAGCTGCAGTCCATTGTGGTCAAGTAGTTACAGCCGTTGTAGGTGTACAAAAACAAGAAATCAGCTTTTTCAGTGATGTGTTAAATACGCTGGCACGACTGCAAGATAAATGTGGCCCACTTAAGCAGAAGTTGCTGATCTCAGCAGCCGTCGCCATCCGTTTACGGCAAGTTTCTGATATAACGCTAATTGATTTAGGTATGGTAAAGCTAAAGGGTAAGCAACATTCAATGCAAGTTTTTGCTGTCGAAAATAAAGAAATCAAACATTAAAGGGTTGGGTTAGAATGAAGCAATACCTCCTACCCAATTTACGGTATGAATTGATGTAATATTTTACGGGAAGAACTGAAACTTAATATAGTTATATATCAAGTTTCATTTTAGCTATTCTTTTCACTGAAAACGACTTATTGCAGCAACCCTTTAATCTCTTCTCCCAGAGCTCTAAAAGTACGAATTCGACTTGAAGTCTGGCGCCAAGTAATCCCGATATCACGATATGGTGCCTCCCCTGGTGGCATGAGGACTTGTAAGTTCGTATTGTGCAAAATTCCAGAATCGATAGCCATTTGCGGTAAAAAAGTAGCGCCAAGCTTACTGTTTACCATTTGAACGAGTGTATGCAAACTGGTCGCTGAAAACGGATGTACTTTCTTACTGTCTTGTAATTGACACGCACTGACGGCATGTCCCGTAATACAGTGTTCTTTCTGAAGTAGAAAAATACTATTATCTGGCATGGCTTTGTAATCTAACGGTTCGACAAGACCACCAGCAAACTGCTCATGAACAATCATTTTAAATGGGTCTTTGCCTAACGCCATGCTATGAAAGCTCCCAGTATCTACAGGTAAAGCTAAAATAAGAAGATCTAAGGTTCCTTCGCCCAATGCTAATAACAACTGTTCAGTAGTGTCTTCTTTAATTTGTAATGCTAGATTTGGATATTTCTCTTGGCAGACCGTTAATAAACGGCTCACTAAAAAAGGCGCAATGGTCGGGATACAACCAATTTTCAACTCCCCAGCCATTGGCTCTGATTGTAATTGCACATATTCCATCAAGTCTGTAACGTCAGCGAGAAGCTCTTTTGCTCGGCCAACCACTTCTTCACCTGTTGAAGTGAACATGAACGACTTATGATCACGTTCAATAAGTTGTTGCCCCAATAACTCTTCTAGATTTTGGATGCCTGTCGACAAAGTTGATTGGCTGACAAAACAAGCCTTGGCGGCTCGATTAAAGTTCTGCTCATGATGCAAGTGCACTAAATAGTATAAATTCTTTAAACTGGGTAAATTTTTCATAAACAACTCTAATCTACATTGTTAAATTTTTGAGACAATAATGCTTCATTTTACACTTAAACTCATGTATTTCTTTGCAGCAGGATCAATACTGAGTATCATGCGGAAATAGATTTTAAGTTTTAGCGTAACTTTACGAGGTAAAAAATGGCGAATACTGATTTGGACGTAATTTTAGATCTAAATACATTGGAGCAATACTGTAACGCCATTGGTGCCGCAACTCTACTTAAAAGCGTCGTTTTATTCGAACAACTTCTGCCTGAATATTTAGATAACTTAGAAAAAGCCAATGAGTCGAGTGATAAAGATACCTTATGTTCTGAAGCTCATAAGTTTAAAGGTGCGGCAGGTTCTGTTGGCCTAAAGCGTATTCAACAGTTCGCTCAAAAGTTACAACATGGTGAAGAAGCATCATGGCAACTAGAAAAAGATTACTGGCTGGGCACTATTCTTGAAAATGCAGCTCATGACTTACAACAGTTAAAGCAATACCTTGAATCAAAATCATAGATTTATTCATAGCCCTGCATACACGCAGGGCTTAAGTGCATAAAGATTCACATTTTCAATTCAATCTATACATTCACTTATTCTAATTTTATTTCACAAAAAAACGTCATTATCGACAAATAACATCAAAAATCATCTAGATCCTGCAACAAAACTACAAAAAAAGCACATTAAAACTACATTATCGTCTTCATGATAAGTTGACCTACGTCACATTAGGCTATATTTTGGTCTAGCCTATCGCATAAATAGCGCATTCAGGAGCATATAAATGGAGTAATTGATGAGTTTATATCACCCAAGTTTTGAAAAAGAGAACTGCGGATTTGGGCTAATCGCTCAAATGGACGGTGAAGCCTGCCACAAGATAGTAGAGCTTGCAGTTCAGAGTTTAGATAAGTTAAAACACAGAGGTGGTATTGCAGCAGATGGAAAAACAGGTGACGGTTGCGGAATTTTAATGCAAACCCCGACTGATTTTTTCACTGAAATCGCCGAAAGAAATAACTGGCACCTTAGCCGAAAATTTGCAGTTGGTGTCATATTTTTAAGTAAAGACCCACAGAAAGCCGATGTCGCAAAACAAAAACTCGAAAATGAACTGACAAAAGAAACATTAAGCATCGCAGGTTGGAGACAAGTGCCTGTCTGTCGTGATGTATTAGGAAAGATTGCTGCAGAATCAGAACCACAAATTGTTCAAGTGTTAATTAACTCTCCTATCGGTTGGCGAGTTAAGGATCTCGAACGAAGGTTGTATATGGCAAGACGTCGTATCGAGCAATCAATTACCGATGACCCAGACTTTTATATTGCCAGTCTATCTGGACAAGTTATCGTGTATAAAGGTCTAATGATGCCTGCAGATCTTGATAAATATTATCCTGATCTTAAAGATCCAAAGCTTAAAAGCTCAATTTGTTTATTTCATCAACGCTTTTCAACAAACACTAATCCAAAGTGGCCGTTAGCTCAGCCTTTCAGATACCTTGCACACAATGGTGAGATTAATACCATAACCGGTAATCGACAATGGATAAAAGCGCGTTCATATAAATTCCATTCACCATTATTGCCTGACTTGCAACAAGCTCGTCCGTTCGTGAATCAATCAGGCTCTGACTCCTCATCTCTTGATAATATGCTCGACATGCTCCTTTGTGGTGGGATGGATCTATATCGAGCTATGCGTTTATTGATTCCACCAGCTTGGCAATCTAATCCTGAAATGGATGAAGAACTCAAAGCTTTTTATGACTTCAACTCCATGCACATGGAGCCTTGGGACGGTCCTGCGGGTGTAGTGATGACAAACGGCCGTTATGCTGCCTGTTCAGTTGATAGGAATGGTTTACGCCCTTCGCGATATATCATTACTTCGGATCGCATTCTCACTGTATCTTCAGAAGTGGGAATTTGGGATTACAAAGACAGTGACGTTGTCACTAAAGGAAGAATTGGCCCAGGCGAACTTCTGGTCATTGACACCATGAACGGCAAGTTGTTTCAATCTTTTGAAATCGATAATGATTTAAAGCGCCGCCACCCATATAAAGAATGGATAAAAGAACACAATACTGTTTTAGTACCCGCTGAAGACATTCCTGAAGAAGCACAAGGCCATAGTGAAATGGCGCCTGGAACATTGCTTCAATATCAAAAACTCTTTGGTTACACCAAAGAGGAACTCGAACAAATCATCTGGCCAATAGCAGCTAATGCACAAGAAGCTACTGGCTCAATGGGCGACGATACCCCCATCGCAGTGCTGTCGCTCAAGCCGCGATCTATCTATGATTATTTCAGACAAAAATTCGCTCAAGTTACCAATCCGCCAATCGATCCATTGCGTGAAAAGCATGTGATGTCCTTAGCAACCTGCGCTGGTCGTGAGCAAAACTTATTTAATGAAACGACGGGTCACGCTTATCGCGTGATGTTCAACTCACCAATCCTTCTCTACAGCGATTTCAGTCAGTTAAAAGAGTTGAATCAAAACTATTATCGCCACGACACAGTCAACCTCTCTTATTCAGAAGAAGAAGGATTAAAACCGGCACTGAGCAGAATAGCTGAAAGAGCTCAGAAGCTGGCATTCGGTGGTACAACGCTTCTCATCCTTTCAGATAGAGTAACCGAGAAAGACAAGCTTATTATCCCTGCCGTTTTAGCTGTTGGTTTAATCCATAAGACGCTTGTCGATAATAACTTACGTTGCGACACCAACATCATTGTTGAAACCGGTAGCACCAAAGATCCTCATCATTTTGCTGTACTCCTCGGGTTTGGTGCAACCGCCATTTACCCTTATCTCGTATATGAATCCCTTGCTGCAATGGCACAAGTCAGACAAAAACCAATCACTCAGTTAAACCTTGATTATCGAACAGGTATTGAAAAAGGTTTACGGAAGATCATGTCAAAGATGGGCATTAGCTCAGTTAGCTCATATCGTTGTAGTCAGCAATTTGAAGTCATCGGACTAAACAAAGAAGTCGTCGACTTATGCTTAAACGGTGCTTGTAGTCGAGTTGAAGGTATAGGCTTTGATGACGTTTCAAAGTCCCAACAAGCGCTTTATTACTTGTCTAAAAAAGACTTTTTGCCACTACCTCAAGGCGGGCAACTCAAATATGTTAATGAAGGCGAGTATCATTGCTTTAACCCTGATGTCGTGACGACGCTACATTCTGCATTACGTAATCAAAGTTATGCCGAATACCAAAAATTCAGTGAACTTGTCGATAAACGCCCAATAGCAACACTCAGAGATCTTTTAGACATTAATTGGGTTGACTCACCTACAGATATTGACCAGGTAGAAGATGCAAGTAATTTATACTCTCGTTTTGATACCGCAGCGATGAGCATTGGTGCCTTAAGTCCTGAAGCACACGAAGCGTTAGCTGTTGCGATGAATCGTCTAGGCGGACGTTCTAATTCTGGTGAGGGGGGCGAAAACTCGGCAAGGTTCAACACCAAACGTAACTCGGCGATTAAACAAATTGCCTCTGGGCGTTTTGGCGTAACCGCTGAATATCTTATTAATGCAGAAGTGCTGCAAATTAAAATGGCACAAGGTGCTAAACCAGGAGAAGGTGGTCAACTCCCTGGTCATAAAGTTAGCATCGAAATAGCAAAACTCAGGCATGCAAAGCCTGGCGTTACTTTAATCTCACCGCCACCACATCATGATATTTATTCGATAGAAGATCTCGCTCAATTGATTTTCGATTTAAAACAAATTAATCCGAAGGCATTAGTATCAGTAAAACTGGTTGCTACACCGGGAATTGGTACTATTGCGGTAGGCGTAGCCAAAGCTTACGCAGATATGATCACCGTTTCTGGTTACGATGGTGGTACCGGGGCAAGCCCACTTACCTCGGTTAAATATGCAGGAAGCCCTTGGGAACTTGGTCTTGCAGAAGTTCATCAGACCTTAGTAAAAAATGGTGTCCGACATAAGATTCGTCTCCAAGTAGATGGCGGTTTGAAAACAGCAAAAGATATTATCAAAGCAACGCTTTTAGGTGCTGAAAGCTTTGGATTTGGTACTGTACCGATGCTCGCACTAGGTTGTAAGTATTTACGTATTTGTCACTTAAATAATTGCGCTACAGGTGTTGCAACTCAAGATAAAACATTGAGAGAAAAGCATTACCATGGCGAGCCTGAACGAGTAATGCAGTATTTTGAGTTTCTTGCTCAAGATCTGCGTGAGCAAATTTCAAAGCTGGGGGAAACATCACTCGAAAGCTTAGTTGGTAGAAGTGAGCTGCTAACCCAACATGAAACCGAGCATACGAATCACCAACAACTTGAACTCAATCAAATTTTAGGCAAAGAGACACCAGTACAAAATAAACCGATCACTTGGACCGAGACAAATCCACCAAAAGATATCGGTGAAATGAACCAAATGCTTTTGAAAGCATGTAAGCAAGTCATTGAAAAAAACTCCAGCTTCATCGGCCATTTTAGTATCAAAAATACCGACCGCTCTGTAGGTGCTAGTTTGGCGGGTTATATTGCCCAACAAAAACATCCAAACCAAAATCAACTCCATCTCAAACTCTGCTTTAAAGGCAGTGCAGGACAAAGCTTTGGCGTTTGGAACACCAATGGAATGAGCCTCTATCTTTGTGGTGACAGTAACGACTACGTTGGTAAGGGAATGTCCGGGGGGAAAATAGCAATTCAACCGCCTGTTGATAGTCGTTTTGCAAGTGAAGAAGCTACTATCATTGGTAACACGTGCTTATATGGTGCTACAGGAGGCGAACTTTACGCTGCTGGGCAAGCTGGCGAACGCTTTGCGGTAAGAAACTCAGGCGCCATTGCCGTAGTTGAAGGTGTCGGCGATAACGGCTGTGAATATATGACTGGCGGCACTGTTGTTGTGCTCGGACAAACAGGTGTAAATTTTGGTGCAGGCATGACTGGCGGCTTCGCTTATGTGTTCGATCAATTTGGGCAGTTTAGTCAAAGAATCAACAACGAGTTAGTTGAATATGCGCCACTCACCCATAAAGGCCATCAAGACTTTCTCAAGCAACTCATTAAGTTGCATGCCATAGAAACAAACAGTGAACACGCCAAACATATTATCGAAGAATTTGAGCATTGGAAAAACTGCTTTGTATTAGTCAAACCCAAACAAGCTGACATCAATGACCTTTTAGTTTTTGATCCTAAAGATTCACTGCTCATCATGAGACAAGGATAAGGTGACAACTATGAATAATGATTTTCAATTTATAGAAATAAATCGTCACCTTGCTGATAAGAAAGACATTCAACAAAGACAAACTGAATTTGTTGAAATTTATCGCCCCAATCAAAAGCAACACATTGAATCTCAAGCATCACGCTGCTTAGATTGCGGTAATCCATACTGTGAATGGAAATGCCCACTGCATAACTACATTCCTAACTGGCTTCAGTTGATTTCCGAAAACCGCTTGATGGAAGCCGCAGACTTAGTTCACCAAACGAACAGTCTTCCGGAAGTGTGTGGTCGTGTGTGTCCACAAGATAGATTATGTGAAGGCGCTTGCACGCTTAACGATGACTTTGGAGCTGTAACGATCGGTAATATTGAACGCTACATTACTGATTCCGCCATAGAGCAGGGCTGGAAACCTGATTTGTCTGACGTTCATCGTCGGCCTGAAAATGTCGCCATTATTGGTGCAGGTCCCGCTGGGTTGGCGTGTGCCGATGTACTTGCTCGAAACGGTATAACTGCAACAGTATACGATAAGTACCCTGAGATCGGCGGATTACTCACCTACGGAATTCCGGCATTTAAATTAGAGAAGTCGATTATCCAACACAGGCGAAAAATACTCGAAGGTATGGGAGTTAAATTTCAACTCAATACCCATATTGGTGTGGATATCAGTTTTGATGATATCGCTCACTCTCATGACGCAGTATTTTTAGGACTGGGCACCTACAAGGCTATTGCAGCCAATATTCCTAATGAAAATGCACAAGGTGTTTATCAAGCCTTGCCTTATTTAATTGCTAACACTAAGAAAATTCTTAACCAATCATCTGAAGAGTATCCGTTTATTGATTTACAAAACCAAAATGTCGTAGTGCTTGGCGGTGGTGATACTTCAATGGACTGTGTTCGAACAGCAGTAAGACAAGGGGCTAACAAAGTTACTTTACTCTACCGCCGTGACGAAGCAAGCATGCCAGGCTCAGCAAATGAAGTTGCTAATGCAAAAGAAGAAGGCGTTAACTTTATCTTTAACCATCAGCCAATAGAGATACAAGTGAATGATGGTAAAGTGGTCGGGGTAGAATGCTTGCAAACTCATTTAGAATTTGAAGAAGGAAATTCGCGCCCTAGCTTTAAAATGATCGAAGATTCAAATCAATGCATAGAAGCTGATGCGGTTATTGTTGCTTTTGGTTTCCAACCGAACCCAACCGATTGGATGAAACAACACAATATTGAGGTAGACATACAAGGACGGGTAGTGGTCAATCGCCATGAGTTTACGTACCAGACTTCAAATCCCAAAGTGTTTTCTGGTGGTGATATGGTTCGAGGTGCCGATCTTGTGGTAACGGCTATTGATGAAGGAAGAAAAGCAGCAATTGGAATTCTGGATTTCTTAACCTAATAACTATACCCATGATACTTGAAAATGCATGTTTCAGGACTTTTTCAGCGCCAATTCTTTGAGGCGCATTAGCGAAGGAATATCGGGATTCTTTCGAGCTAATGTAACAAAGAAGAATTGGCGCTGAGAAGTCCACGCAGTGCGAGT
>NZ_JAFEUN010000131.1 GCF_016900895.1 Parashewanella hymeniacidonis | reverse complement strand
GGCCGAGAATGACATCAGGATGACCAAGGTTCATCAAAAAATATCAGGCTGCTTTAGGAGTACGGAAGGGGCAATAAACTTCTGTGCCATACGCAGTTACGTTTCGAGTTGTCGAAAGCAAAAATAAGGATGTAAAATGACCACAGCGCGACGCGCCCAAATATATATTAATCTATCTTCTTCTTGCTCTGACTTCATTTTTTCTCGGCTTTAAATTTCTCCCAGAGTCATTAGCAACAGACTCAGATTTACATTTAACAGGTTTATTTCTAGTCCTCTATTTTATTGCTTTACCGGCTTTTTACTGGCTCGGGGTAATTACTAAAGGTAAGCAAAAATCATGGAAGATTCTTATTGCATTGAGTTTGAGCTGTGCCTTGGCTCGTTATTCGTTACCCAGTGACCTGTCACAATACTTCGACTTTATTGCTTGGGTGAGATATCCACTCATTGCCATATTGCTTGTGTAGGAATGCTATATTTTCTATCTATTCATTAAAGGGTTGTGGGGAGCGAGAAAAGCGAAAGGTGATCCTAGATTAACCGCTTTAGATATTTATCAAAACCAAACGGCTGAAAATGACCAACAAGCGTTTGATTCTAAGTATCAAAAGCTAAAACAAAAACTGAACGATTCGAAGAGTGAGGGGCTAAAAACAGCGTCGATTACCTTAGCGTCAGAACCTGCAAGTTGGTATTACGCAGTGCCTTACTTCAGTCGTAATCACACCCCTAGTGTGGGTAAAATTAACTCAGTGATGGCAAGTTTTTATCATGTCGCATTGATAAGTTTAGTTTTAGTTGGTACAGCAATCGCAAGCTTAGGTTGGTTGGTGGATATCTATGAATACTTTGCGTACTTCGTTGCAGTTGTTGCCATTTACAGTCTGATTTTTGTCATCGGTAATTATCGAGCTGCTCGTCATTTCTCGACTTATATTCATGATGATTACCTTGTTGTTAATCAAGGTTTGTGGAGTGTCAGTCGATTCAAATTAGCTGAAATCAAATCAATTAATGTTAGTGACAAAGCACCAAGTAAAGATGAACTGACCCTGGGTAAGATAAGACATAACTCAGTGAAAATCGAGTTTTCGAAACCTCAAACCTATTTCGGCATGCTGGGAACCTTACCTGAGGAAATAGAATCAATTCGTCTGGCAATGGCTGAACCAGAGGAATTCGCTCGCACTATAGAGCCGCTTGCAGCATAAAAAATCACTTAAAAAGGCCCTCATTCATTCAATGAGGGTTACAAAATATTAGGGCACGACTAAGTACGACTTTCTCTGTGTTGTTTAATATTATCAAAGTGAGTAGGGGAGTCGTAAAAGTTATCCCAAACTGAATGGGCTATGAGTTCAAGTGACTTTGGTTGATAACTTTTATCGTGGTTTAGCCGAATCGTGACACTGGAGTGAATGATTGGGAGCATGTCAGTTTGTATTTGGTCGTGTTGCATCACGCAACATTCTCTATCATCCATGGTTATTAAACCGATTACAGGCCAACGTCTTTGTTGGTGGTTAGTACCAAATGGGTTGGGCTTGCATTCAATATCCTTTGGAGTGATAACGCCTTTTAACTCTTTAGGGCAAGCTTCATCAATAGCTTGTGACGTAAGAGTTTTAAATTCTATGTCAGGCAACTCTGTAATTTGGCTCATTTGTGTCAGCCAGTCTTTAACAAATTTTAAAGTGATATCAGAAAGCCCATCTTGAGCAAAACCGCCCCCGATGTCTGAATGAGAACCTGCAAACCATATTTCAAACGTTTTATTAGGTTCATGATTCATCAATGTGGGCTGAAAGGGTCGTCTTTTATCATCAAGGCTCACTAAATGCAGTGCTTTTGTTACAAGTGGAGATAATGTATTACCGTTTTCAAATACCACGTCATAGTCAGGTCGGCTGCGAGTGCTTAAGTTTGGTAAACCGATACTGGCTACCGTGTCAAAAGCACACAAAAATATGCAAGGTTCCGTTTCTTTATTCAGCATTTGTGAAGCAATAATGGTGGCAAAAGGTCTGGTAATCGCAGCCCCGCGGGAGAAACCGATGATGAGCAATGTATCTCCAGTCTTATAACAGTCCTTAAAATCTTGCTTTGCTCGATTGAGGATTGTGGCTACATCTAGGTTTTCAGGTGCAAGCCCTTGATTAATTATTCGATTGAGTCGATGACCGTAGGTGCCAACACCTTGATAGTAAAAACAACGATGAATATTTTTATTATCTGATATTCCGCGTAAGTCAGCGTCTTCAAAAAGGGTGCCGCCCATCAACAAATGTAATTTCAGGATATTACTGATACTACTGTCATCTTTAGGAAGTGATTTTGCGTCTTCAGGTTCATTCCCTGTTCCATCAAAGTTAAACACGATAAGTGCACTCATTCCCTTTCCTTGTGATGCATCTAAACGGGTACTTTTAACACAATACATTACTAAATAACATAACGTGCTGATCAGTATTCTGTAATAGGTATTAGTGTTGAATAACGACTCAGTTGTAAATAAAAACTATTTTTATTTAATTCTAATGTAAATGTATTTCCACAAATGATCGTTTTATCATTGTCATTTCTGTTTGTTTTAGCTGCCAGCGCTAACAATAGCTCACTATTGCAGCACACTGTCGCCTTGATTAACAAGCTGTGTATTCTCGCTGAAATTGAGCATCTTCAGGTATCATGGGTATAAATTCAGTAATGGAATGCTATGTGGGGCGGGTGCCATCACGGCAACAATTCAAAAGTAGATGTATGTAATGATTTTTCGAGAAGCAAAACTAAGTGACTTAGTGAGGTTACGAGAGCTTGAACAAGCGGATGTTGAGGCAGAAAGACCATTTAATTCCTCAATAAGAGAGCACGATGCGATTTATTATCAGTTAGAAGATTTGATCACATCTCAAAACTCGAAGCTTGTTGTAGTAGAAGTTAAGGGCGACATTATTGCCACCGGTTATGGACAAATTCGTGACTCAAAACGATCATTAACACATGAAGATCATTGCTATCTTGGGTTTATGTATGTTGCCGAAGGCTATAGAGGTAACGGGATTAACAAACAGGTTGTTGATGAACTTATCGCGTGGAGTAAGAGCAAAGGTGTTAACGATTTTTATCTAGATGTGTATTCAGAAAATGCATCGGCGTTACTAGCGTATAAGAAAGCAGGTTTTATTCCTACGCTTTTGGAAATGAAGCTTAATTTGTAAAAGGTAAGGGAAGCAATTGAAAGCTCTTAAATTGAAAAATGGAATTCGTCACTTTCGTATGTTAGTCATTTTTTCAGGCCTCGTAGCGATGTTACTCTGTATTTACTCTCTTGGATGTATGGATATCAATGAGCGGTGGCAGCAAGCGATTTATTTGCCGATGATATTAACATTTATCATCGAATACTCATTAATAAAGAGTGATAAAAGAAAAAAAGATTGTGAAGCAGAAAATTAAGTTACATATCCCGCACCCAAAGGAGTTAATAAGATCATGAATCCCGAAGGTGTCGGCAAAGCTTATGACCAAATAACAGAGATGTGGAGTCCAAAGAACTTTAATATGAGCAATGGCATTGAGCAGCATAAAAAAGCCATTTCTTTGTGTAACAAAGTCGGTCGTGCTCTTGATATCGGCTGTGGACGAACAGGTCGATTTATCGATCTGTTACTTGAACATGATTATTTGCCTGAGGGCCTTGATATCTCTAAGGAGAAGATAGCTCTTGCGCAAACAAAGCATCCAAATATCACTTTCTATCATCAAGATATTTGTTCGTGGGACTTCCCCAAAAAGTATGATTTCATCACGGCGTGGGACAGTATTTGGCATGTTCCGTTAAGTGAGCAAAAGAAGGTCATCACTAAAATCATTGATAGCCTTAACTCTGGTGGTGTATTTATTTTTTCGTTTGGAGGTACTGAAGAGTCCGGTGAGCATTCGAATCGTGCGATGGGCCCTGAAGTTTACTATTCGTCACTCGGAGTGAATGGCTTTCTGTCTCTATTTATTGAACTTGGCTGTATCTGTAAGCATCTAGAATATGATCAATATCCAGAGCTTCATGCTTATGCCATTATTGAGAAGCTCTGAAATTGTTCATTCACAGTGTTAATCGCTTTGATTTATCAACGCAAAATTTCTGATTTTTGTTTGTAAAAGGGCAAATGAAACTCAATGAAACAGCTTGCAGTTGCAAATCTCGACTTTCGTCAACCACTTCACTATATAAACGGTCACCGACAATAGGGTGGCCTAGATGACTTAGATGTTTGCGAATTTGGTGTTTACGCCCAGTTAACAATTTTACATCAAGCAATGAGTAATCATTTAACTTATCAACAAATGAAAAAATGCTTGAAGAAGGCTTACCATCAATTTCTTGATCAACTCGAAACTCGGTTGGTAAGTCAGATAAATCGCCATGAACAATGGCTTGATAACGCTTATCCATTTGTCTACAGCCGAACATATCACTGAATATTCGAGCGGCTTTTTTACTATGACATAACAGAATCAAGCCGGATGTTGCTCTGTCTAAACGGTGCACTAAAAATACAGGTCGCTCTTGAGTGTCAGTGAGTTTGTGAAAGTTCATTTCAACCCAGCGATTGATGCTTAAATGATCACACCAACGACTGCCTTGGCAGTTTAGCCCATAAGGTTTAAACCAAATACTATAGTCGCCAGCATCTGAAATAAGCTCTGGCTCTTTCGCAGACGTAGCCAGTAACTGGCTATTGTAATTAAACTCTACTTTATCACCTACTTGTAATGGTTTGCTGGCACGCCTCACTCTTTGTTTGTTTTTTCCTCGTTGTAGCCAAACAGCTCCTTTTTGCATGGCATCTTTAATTTGAGATTGAGAAAGCTTCGATTCGTTGGCTAACAGTTGAGTGATTTTAAGCTTAGCTGCAGCTTCGTTGACCGTTATCGGTAATTCAAGAGTGTCCATTAAAGAGGATGTTTATACATGAGAGGTTTAATGGCTAATTGTACACTTATAGTAATAGAACGATCGATATATTTTGATGAATAGGTATTAATGAGTCATTGATTTCACACTAGATTAAAAAAAACTCATTGAACATTCACTAGAATTCAATGCACTATGTTCCAAAGATTCGTATTGTTAATTAATCCCTTTTTTATTTAAGTCGTCATATGGCCGTTCAAAATAGTCTAGTCATTGTCACTCAAGACCCATCAAGCTCAGCTTACAATTATGAAGCAAGTGCATTTAATGATTTTTTGAGAAAGTGTGAAGTAGGTCAGCAAGGTAAAACTTTTACTGCAACACTGTATGTAAATCAAGGTAATAAGCAATATGAGTTAGGCGTCCATGTGCGAAAAACATCAGAAAGATATCTATCTGTTAATGAAGATGCATTTACTAAGATCGGTAAGTTGTTCTCTTCCAATAACAGTCAGATTATTGCTGGTTTTTTAACACAGTTAAATACAAATTTTTCTTCATCCACTGCAGTTAAGCATGATACAGCTCCACGTGTTGCTGGTGATAAAATAGGTAAAAGTGATAAAAGTACATTTAAAACGAAAGAAGGCAGTGCTGATCATCATCCAAAAATTTCGAGTTTTCATAAGTCAGAAAAACCAGTTCTTCAATTAAAACCAGATGGTAAAAAAGAGTTGGCCTCTACAAAATATTCGACAATTAAAACGCTCATGTATCAAAGAGCTATAGCGACAGATGCAAAGGTAAAAAACTTTACTGTTGATGAATTTATGACTGCTATGGATCATAATATGGATTGGGCAAAGCCTTTTACGAATAATAAGGGAAAAGCAGATGCGCTAAGATCAGTACTGCCATTCTTAGAAGTGACATTCCCAAAGGGGGCGAGTTCCGCAAAAACACCTCTAGTAGCACATCAGCGCAGTAGTGTGTTAATACCAAGTTCTGTGACAGACTCTGATTCCTCTCCAGTTTCACCTGAAGGCGCATCGACGTACGTTAAACTACCACATCCAAATCATTTAGAGCGAGTATCAAGGGAGCCAATCACCTTGTATCACACTGCTGACTCTATAAATAATGACTTTTCAACACCCGCTATGGCTGAGCATGAACCAGTAAGCGGTCCTAAGCAGAAGCCTGATTTTACTTATAAAAATGAATTATTACCTTCAGGTTGTCCAAGTGAAATTAGTTTCCCATACTACTATTCTATACAGCAGTCACACACATCAAGTGATCGAACCAATTTGACTTCTAGGCAAAGCCCAAGTTCACTTAGTCATCGATATGCACCTTTGTTACAACCTGAAAATGATGAAGGATATCCTCAGCACGATGAACATTTTTCAAATCGGCCAAGTTCATTGGGTGCCCAACCCTATTGTGATCCTTTCGAACGGCCAAGTTCATTAGGTGCTCAAAATGTTGGGAATGCTCCAAACGTCCAAGCTGTGAGCGGAGAAAAAACCCACCAACTCGCTGATTTAACTATTAAAAACAGTACTTACAATCAGTCCCAAAAACCAGAATGGGTTGACCAGCAAATTAATGATTTAACTGATGTAAATCTAAAAGGAAAAGTGACTGAACCAGGTGAAGGCTGTATATTTTGTTTTGACTTGGATGAAGTAATCATTAAGGTGAAATATAAAGATTGGAGTGGTACTGATTTACCCGAATTCGAATTTGTTGATCCAGCATTTCCTGAAAAAATAGCAAGGCTAAAATCCACATATCATAAGGCAACTTTTGTGGTTGTTACCCATACACCTGAGAAAATCTTAGAGCGTAAATTAAGTTCTATAGAACAATTCGGATACAAGAAAGATTGGTTTGCTGCACATATAGCAAAACAAGGAAGTAAAAGTGCAGCTTTGAAAGAACAGTTGCCAGAGCTTGGAATTAAACTTGAGGACGTTAAGCATGTAGTAATGCTTGATGATGATGCCAGTAACTTACGCGATATGCGGGGTGGATTTGAGAGTGTGACGACAATTCAACCTATGGCTGCGATATTAGATAAGTTATTGACCTTTTGTGTTCAAAATGGATATGTGGAAGGAGGAGCACCTGATTTACTCGCATTAAGGAGTTTTCATGACCCTCATGACACTTTTGACGATATGTATTATCAGTGGTGCTCATTTTATGGTCATGAGTACGTGCCACTTCAGGATGACCAAGAGGACTCTTTTAGACTTTGGTAGCTTTTACTTCTCTTCAACTAAAAATTCATTAACTAAAGTACGTATCGAACTTTTGAGCCACTGTAGTTTTTCAGTATGAGAATTTCTTTTACGCCACAGCATCATAAAAGGAATATTCAACTGTTGGTATTGTTCTTCAGAAAGCGGAAGTGGCAAAGTTGTGAGTTCCAAATTAAATTGCTTTACATATGACTCGCAGTATCTAGGGCCTACCGTAAACATGTGTTGTTGATTCTTCGCTGCAAAAAATAACGCATGTTCAAAGTTTGAAACCGAAAGTGCAACATTTCGATACTTACCTTGAGTTGCAAGAATATCATCTAAAGCGCATTCACTGCGTTTTCCCAAAGTATGCCTATATGCTGATAACTTAAAAATGAATCAAGATCCCACTTTAATGTCAGTGCGGGGTGATTTGTATGTAAGTAAACCACAGGCTTATCTTCTAAGAGTATCTCGTAATCAATAACATAAGGAAGAAGTTGCGGAGACTCTGGTGAACTTGCATTTGTCTCTCGGCCACAAAAGCCAATATTAATATCACCGTTAATGATTGATTCAATTGAATCATAATCCCATTGGGTGATTTTGGCCTTAGAGTTGGGAAACTGGTTAAGGACCAAATCCGGTAACTGGGTTGCTGCTAATAAATATAAAGGTGATTCCATACTCATCGCAAATTTAAACTTTGCAGAATTTACGCCCTGATTTTTTTGTGACAACTTTGTAGAGATCAGTGACCACTCAGCCAGATCATTTTCTATATTTTTAATAAAAATGGTTGGCTGAAGTCCTTGAGGAGATTTAACAAATAATGGGTCATTAAACCATTCACGAAGTTTCGCCAATGACTTATATGGCAATCCCTACAAAAAAAGAAAAATACTAAGAATTCCAATTCCTATAAATTTAAAAAACTTTTTCACGTTATCTCCTAAACGTATAAGGCTCTCTTTTGAGATTCAAAAACGGGTCGGCAAAAATTTAAACGAAACAACGAGAGATAACCAATTTTGTCTGTTTGAACGGTTCGTGATAGGGAACCTAATTGTCAGTTGGTTTTGGTGCAAAAAGATTCATTATTGCCAAATAAACCCAACCGCCAATCCAAGTAACCCCTAATGCAAAAGTAACAACACCTGATGTTAAAACTGAGCGGTTCTGTTTTTTTGCTAACCTCATCGCAAACAGTGCAGGTATAACACCAGTAATAAGTAAAATGTACGGCATTAACGACATACTAATATTCATTATATTCCTTTAGATTCTCTGTGAGATTACAAATTTGTATTAACCTAACGCTCGCTTAACAGGCAAAGAGCCGTTAGCTATGATTTAAAGAGTAGAGGGCAATCAGTATTTATCTGTGTTGATGCGCTTGTATGCACACTACTTCTAGTTTTTAAGTTTTTCTACTGAAAATTTTACATTGTTTGCTACTAAACTAAAACCCATAAAAAATTGCACTGAGAATATAGCGTAGAGAGCAACAACACCAACTGAATACATTACATCATTTTCAAAACCAGTATTACATAGTGACCTTTACCTTGCCAGCCCAGCTTCGACCGCTGACGTTTCAACATCAGCAGCAGGTGTTTGATGCCATGTTTAGCGTCACCCAAAGCCTGCTGAAAAACTTTGCCAATCGTGCGTAAAAAAGCCTAGTGCTTATGTCGACGGTGTCAGCAACCGATGCAGTTTATGGGTATCGTTCGCTCAAGCGCCTTTGGCTGACACTCGTCGCACATTTGATAATAAGGATAATGGCAATAATTTAACGTAGAGGGTAATAAAAACAGAAAAAGACAAGTTAATGCAACAGAGTATTAGTGGTAATAAGTATCATAGAGCGCCACTAAGGCTGAGTCATATCTAAACAAAAGTGAGTTGTAGAAACGGCTCACTTTGATCGCTTAAACATTTCAGAGATATTTGCATATATATAACCATGATACCTGAAGATGCATGTTTCAGGACTTTCTCAGCGCCAATTCTTTGAGGCGCATTAGCGAAGGAATATCAGGATTCTTTCGAGCTAATGTAACAAAGAAGAATTGTCGCTGACAAGTCCACGAAGTGCGAGTTGCACAGCGTGTTACTCTGTGTTGCCAGTGCTAACAATAGCTCACTATTGCCGCGACACTGTCGCATTGATTAACAAGCTGTGCATTCTCGCTGAACTCGAGCATCTTCAGGTATCATGGGTATAAGTAGCGTCGGACTGGTTCAACAACCAGATAAGGCGCAGGCTGCGCTACGCCTATCCTTATTTATTATGTGAATTTTAGCCGTGTACCTCGATACTATCTTTTGGGGCTTCTGAACGTATGTCCATGCCATAGTCTCTGATGACACCCGCAACTCTGAGTCTGTAGGTTTCAAAAACACCCCCACGACCTTTTAATTGAGCAAATCGGTGAGATTCTAAATTGCGCCACTCTTGAATTGCTTCTTCGTCACGCCAAAATGACAAAGATAGAACCTTGCTGTCATTGGTTAGACTTTGGAAACGTTCGATTGAGATAAAACCATCAATATCTGACAGCAACGGTTTTAGTTCACTTGCAATATCTAGATATTCAGCAGTCTTGCCCTCTGCTACTTGTACTTCAAAAATTACTGCGATCATAACTCACCAGACTACGATTAATATATTCGAGCATTTTACCAAATTGGAGCTGCTGTAAATATGGGTTTTATCAAGAAGTTAAAGATTAGATTCTGTGATTTTTCGCCATTCACATCGTTACATTAAGCTACAACGCTGTTTGTTGTCCGTCTTGAATGTTCTTGTGTACGCCCAGCATGGGCGTGAACTAATGAGGTGAAAGTCCTCTGTAGGAAGATCACCGTTTATTAACTTAATGTTATTAAACGATATCTACTAGCGAATGGCAAGGGCTTATCCGTGAGGGTTGGTCTGGAGGAAGCCGCTAGCACTTTCGTTTATAAAGAGGACGAGCTGATGAACATGAACACCATCAAGCGATGAATGCCATGCTCAGCTGCAAAACCTTTAATAAAGGGTGCAGT
>NZ_JAFEUN010000130.1 GCF_016900895.1 Parashewanella hymeniacidonis | reverse complement strand
AAAACTCCCTCTATATCTTGGTTTTTTTGAGTTTGTACACAATGCTGGCCTACGAGGTAAAGGGCTGCTTGAGCCACTCATTCAACTATTGGTTACCTAGCAGTCTTGAACCCGATATGAGCCTAAAGATTTAGCAGTGGGCGGTTCAGCTATAGGCGAAGCACCGGGTACCAAAGCAGACAGTGACAGCTTTGAACCAAGCAATGATGTTAAAGGTGATGTTGCCCGTATGATTTTTTATATGGATGTACGTTATCAAGGTTCTGATAATTCAGGTACACCTGATTTATCAGTGGTAGAGGGCATTACATCAAATGGTCAACCAGAGCTTGGTGATGTATGCATTTTGCTTAAATGGCACCAACAAGATCCTGTTAGCGCTTGGGAGCAAAGAAGAAATACACGGATTGATGAGCGTCAATTAAATCGTAACCCATTCATTGATAATCCGGCTTGGGCACAAAGTATTTTCGGATCACAGTGTAACTGATTAAACGCACTGTAAAATGGTGGGAGATGGTAGAATATGATTTTTGTTATCTCCTACGGTCCATTATGCCATGTCGATTAGGTTGTGGAGCATGTTGTATTGCTCCGTCTATTTCAAGCTCTATTCCTGGTATGCCTAATGGTAAAAAAGCAGGCGATAGATGCATAAATTTATCGGATGAAAATTTATGCAAGATTTTTGGTCGCACAGATAGACCTAAAGTGTGTGAGGACTTTAAAGCGTCTAAAGATGCTTGTGGTGAAACCAACCAGCAAGCGATGGAAATCATTGCCTATTGGGAGAGCGTGACTGGTTGAAGCGGTTAATTTGAAGCCGTTGAACGACAAATCAAGATTTAAATTAGATCACCAGAGGCTGCTCCTAGCGAATACTTTCCAACAATACTTTCCATTGTGTTACCTGAAATTGCCAACGTCAAAGCCTTTGAAAGTGATGAATCTTTGGACCCTACAAATTTTTGTTTCTGTCTAAGGGTTAATAAGTCATCAGGATATTTCTGGGTGATGAACTTTTTGACTTCTGAGTCTTTCTTTTTATTACCGTCACCTACATAGTTGACGGTATATTTCAATTCGCCATTCTCAAACTCACCTAACCTTTGTTGATGAGCATTTGCATGTGATATTGCTTCTTCATTGAGTGCTTCCAGTTCGTGCGTTGTAGGATTCCAATTCACGCTGGGAGCTTGAAGCAAAGTATAGTTTGCAGTCATAGTATTACACCAATACAGTATTCTGTCTTTGATTATCTATTCTAACGCTATGACTTTAAAGTTAATTTATTTTAATGTTCGGTCTAAGCTGCTTTGTCAAATTACTGTTTTTTAATTGAAATTACATTTTGGAAACCAGTATTGTTCGGTATGGTTTTGAACATTTCTGAAGCGGGTACTAATTCAATTCCAGCTTGTTTTAGCCTATCTAAATTCGCAACTAAAAAGCGTAATGTTTCCTTGTGAGGATGCGCAATCGCAACGGTTGATTTTCTTTTCTTTGCTAACCATAAAAGATGCTTAAACTGGCTTTCCAGTGATTTTGGGTCAAGGTTATTATCCAAAAATACGTGACGTTTGATATGAGGTACTTGGTATTGCTGCGCAATATCTCGCGCTACAGTATATTTAGTGGTGCTGCTATCAATAAAGAACAGACGATGCTTTTGCAGGGTCGCCATTGTCCAGTGCATGGGACGAGGAAGTTGTGTGAGTAAGCTACCCATGTGGTTATTTAAACCTTTAGCGTAGGGAATGTCAGCTAAAGCCTGTTCGAGTATGCCCGTTAACTCCGCTTCATCCATGTCGTTATTCAGTCCACCTTTACCTAGCCTATTACCTTGCAATGATTGCATAGGAATATGCAGCATCACTTCATGCCCTTGTTGATTGGCCTTATCAGCAATCCGTTGACCTAACGGTGTAAAAGGGAGAACAGACAAAGTGACATTTGTTGGCAATGCGAGTACTTGATGATCCGTTTTCTTATAACCAATATCGTCAATGATCAGTGCGACTTGTGCGGCTTCACTGAGACCGCACACAAATGCTAGTACTAACAGTGAAGCAAGTTGTAGCCGTCGTAAATATTCCATTAAAAACTGACTGTGCTCCAGAGTTTCAACCTTAAGAATTGGTAGTAATCCATAATATGGCTTGAGATACAGCGGGGTCATTACCCAATCTATCGTTATCATTGATTATAGGCGTACTCCGCGCTTTTTTACCAGTGTCTGGATCAAGGTTTATGTCAGGGACAATTCCGAGTTTGTGAATATTCTCTCCCTTTGGAGTCAGATAGTTAGCGATGGTTAATTTAACCCGGTTGTGGTTGCTAATAGTAGGGATCATTCCTTGAACACTCCCTTTACCAAAGCTTTTTTCACCGATCAGTTTTGCTCGTTTGTTTTGTTGTAGTGCTGCAGCCAATACTTCAGCAGCTGAAGCAGAATGTTTATCAATGATCACAAGCATGGGCACATCAGGTAAAAAGCTGATTGGTGTTGCATGGTAGATACTGTTTGCTTCTGAGAAGCGTCCTTGAGTGGAGACAATGACGCCATTATCAATAAACAGATCTGCAACTTTAATCGCTTGATGCAGCAGACCGCCAGGATTACTGCGTAAATCGATAATTATTCCCTGCAAGGGCTCTTTATGCCAGCGCGCTAATGACTCAAGTACCTTGTCGTGAGTCTTATTTTGGAACCCGTTAAGTTTAATGTACCCAATACTGTTACTGAGCAACTGTGTTTCTACTGCATCGATATGAATAACTGCAGGTATGAGTGAAATGTTATAGTCAGCGCTATTGTCACGAGCGAAGGTCAATTCAATTGTCGTATTCTTTTTTCCGGCGACACGGATTTGATCTAAGATAGCTTCTTGACTGTCCAGCTGAACATTCAGTTGGTTCAGTTTTAATAATTTGTCGCCTGGAAGTACGCCAGCCTTATCAGCGGGTGAATCATCAAAAACATTGAGTACGGTGATTTGTTTGCTCTTGGCATCAACCTCAAAGCCAAAACCTTTGTATTGTCCTTGATTAGTCCCTTCTTGTTCTTCAATTTTTGTCGGCGTTAAAAACTCAGAGTAACCGTCAAGCTCAGCAAAAATGCCTTTTAGCGCAGCTGTGATCAATTGTTTGCGTGAGACTGGGTCAACATAATAGTTTTCAACACTGTCGATGACGTCAGCTAATAATGGCAGATCATAATGTGCATCTGGCTGAGGCACATTCTCTTTGGCTATTAAGGTGATGGATATGCCCATTAAGGCACCTAGAAGAATTAAGGATAGTCTGTGCGCAAATCGACTCATACTGCTCTCCGTTGCATGTGGAGAACAGCTTAGTCAGTCAACCATGACTAACTTCGACAATAAATCGCAGGATTTACGGCTTTCCCCTTATATCGTATTTCAAAGTATAGACCGGGTTCGGCTTGTCCACCCGATTGTCCTACTAATGCAATACTTTCACCTTGCTTGATGGTGTCGCCAGTCGAGTGTAAAAGAGCTTGAGCGTGGCCATATAAACTCATATAGCCTTTGCCATGGTCAATCACAATCACCATACCAAAGCCCTTTAACCAATCGGCATAGATGACTTTTCCTGCAGCAATTGAGCGAATCGTTCGCCCTTCCGGTGCACTCATTAACACGCCTTTCCATTTCAATTGGCCACTGCGACTGGCGCCAAAGCGATGAGCAAGACGGCCTCGTGTTGGCCACTTTAGCTTGCCTCGGTGTTTGGCTAGGCCGCTTAATGAGTTTTGTGCTTTCGCCTCTCGAATGGCTTCTTCGATGATTTGTTTTAAACTGGCTTCTTCAATTTGCAGTTGTTCAAGTTGTTCACTGTTGCTTGATAAGGTGCGCTGTAGCTGAGCGAGTGTTTGTTTACGCTGTGATTTTTCTTTACCAAGTGCATTCGCTTGCTGTTTTTGGGTTTCGATGACTTTCGCTAATTCAGTTTTTTGAGCTTCCAACTGAGTTTGGGTGTCATTCAAATCAGTAATGGTGGTTTTAAGTGTCTCAATGGCGTTGATTCTGGCTTTATTCAAATACTGATAATACGTCAGCATCCGCTCGATACTGGCAGGATCTTGCTGATTCAGGAGCATTTTTGCGTAATCATGGTTACCAGATAAATACGCACTTTCGAGTTGTTTTGCTAAGGTTTTTTGCTGAGAAACTTTAAACTTTTCAAGATTGGCGTGTTTTTTTTCCAACTTAACCAAGCTTCGGTTAAGTTCTTGTTGTTTGTTTTGACTGTTGTTGAGGGCTCTAGCTACCTTACCAATGGCGACATCGTCTTTCTTTAACAGGTTTTGTAGCTGGTTGCGCTGATTGCGGGTACTTTTTAATTCAGAATGCTGAGCATCGATTTGAGCTTGAATGTCTTTAAGCTGTGATTGTCTATTGGCAATGGTTTCAGCATAGGAAAAAAAAGAGAGGCTATTAAAGCCAAGTAGTAGAAATGCAATAATAAAAGGGCGATACCAACCTTGCATCAAACTCTGCTTCCTTCCTCAATACCAAAAATAATTGCTGTGAATAAAAAATGCCACCGTATCATTTGATATCAGTGGCACTTTTATTGTATCGACTAGAAATTATTCTTCAATGGTTATCAGAGGTCGGCCTGTCATTTCCGTTGGAATTGCCTCACCCATCAACTGCAACATCGTTGGCGCTAAATCACTCAAACGACCGCCTTCTTTGATATTGGCTTTACGACCAAAGTAAATTAGAGGTACAAGTTCACTGGTATGTGCCGTGTGAGCTTGACCCGTTTCTTTATTGACCATTTGTTCTGCGTTTCCGTGGTCAGCCGTAATTAAACATTCGCCGCCCACTTTTGCTAAGGCTTCAGTTACTCGGCCAATACACGCATCTACCGCTTCACAAGCTTTAACAGCAGCATCAAAATTACCAGTGTGGCCTACCATATCACCGTTAGGATAATTACAAATGATGTTGTCGTATTTACCTGACTCAATCGCTGCAACTAACTTATCTGTTAATTCTTCAGAGCTCATTTCTGGTTGAAGATCATAAGTGGCCACTTTTGGAGAGGCAATCAAGATACGATCTTCGCCTTCAAATGGCTGTTCTTTACCACCATTAAAGAAGAACGTCACATGCGCATACTTTTCAGTTTCAGAAATACGAAGCTGAGTTTTACCAGCATTTTGGAGGACTTCGCCTAACGTATTCACTAGATCAGTTTTCGGGAATGCCACTGGCGCTTTAATATCCGCTGCGTATTCTGTCAGCATCACAAAGTTCACTTTTGGTGATACTTTACGTGCGAAGCCATCAAAATCGGCGTTTACAAAGCTACGAGTGATCTGGCGTGCACGGTCGGCACGGAAGTTCATGAATATCAATGTATCATTATCATTCAATTGGTACTCAGCACCAACACGAGATGCAGCAACGAACTCGTCGTTTTCGTCACGAGCGTAAGCGGCTTCTAATGCTTCTGAAGCTGAATCGTATTGATGATCAGAAATGCTTTGAGTAACAAGATCAAACGCTTTTTCAACTCGCTCCCAACGGTTATCACGATCCATAGCATAATAACGGCCGATGATAGACGCAACTCGACCCACGCCTAAACGTTCAAAAACCGCATCAAAATGTTTAAGGCTGTCCATCGCACTGCGTGGCGGTGTATCACGGCCATCCAAAAAGGCATGCAGATAAACTTGTTTTGCGCCACGCTCAACCGCTAACTTGCAGGCTGCTTCAATATGCTCTTCATGGCTGTGAACACCACCTGGTGATAGCAGACCCATAAGGTGAACAGCACCGCCAGCCGCAATCGCTTTATCAATTTCAGTACACAGAGTTTCGTTTTGGTTGAAGTCACCATCTTTGATGGCTTTGCTGATACGGGTTAATTCTTGATAAACAATACGACCAGAACCAAGGTTGATATGACCTACTTCAGAGTTACCCATTTGACCGTGCGGTAAACCTACATCATCACCTGAGCCGGAAATTAAACTGGTCGTATACTCAGCGCTTAATTTATCTAAAACGGGTGTATTTGCATGATAAATGGCGTTCATATGGGTATCTTCGCGATTCCCCCAACCGTCTAGGATCAAAAGAGCCAAAGGGCGCTTAGCAGCTGTCATGGTATTACCTATATTGAAAAAGAAATATGAATTTATGCCTTTGCGTCTGGTTAAATCGCAAAGGGATAAACACACAAGTTTCAAAATTAAGGGGATTAATTGTACTCGATCTCGAGTTATGTCAAAAGCACATCAATAAAAATGAGTGGTTTAGATCTCATTTAATCAACTACGTTTTCATGGCTAAAGAATGTATACTTTATGACTTATCAGTAAATAGCAACCAGTTAGCGAAGAAAACACATGCAAGAATATATTCATTTTTTCCAAGCTCATCCAATTTTATGTATGGCTTGGATTGGTTTATTTGTGGCCGTTGTTGTGATGACGTTTAAATCTGCAACCTCAAAAATAAAGCAAGTTAATCCGCAAGAACTGACAACATTGGTTAATCGTGAGAATGCAAAGGTCATTGACGTTCGTTCAAAAGATGACTTCCGTAAAGGGCATATTGTTGATGCACTGCACGCTCCAATGTCAGATATTAAAAATAATCAAATTCCAACACTTGAAAAGCTAAAAAGCACCCCCATCATTATAGTATGTAACGCTGGCATTACCTCGTCTCAAGCGGCTCAACTTTTAGTGGCACAGGGTTTTGAAAATGTGCACAACCTAAAAGGTGGTATGGGTGACTGGAAATCGGCAAATTTACCGGTTTCAAAAAGCAAAAGATAAGGAAACGTCAGGTCAGTTTTCAGTTTGAGGAGTATCAACAAAACCCATTGTTTTTAAATCAATGGTTGACGAACTCCTCAAAGTGTCATAAAAAACTGGCAAGCTGATCCTGCGGTCGATAAGGGCTAAATACATTTGTGTTGAGTTTTTAAGACAGTTTAGATCGAGACCCAATAGGATTATTGGGCAATAACCCGGGATGGTACAGAGATCTTACTCTTGTAACGCAAGCCCTTAATGATGGCTTTCAAAGAAAAGTCGCAACAACATTTTGATAGGTAAAAAATTATGGCTGAAGAAGTAGCAAACAACGAAGAACAAGCGCCACAGTTCAACATTCAACGTGTTTACACGAAAGATCTTTCTTTCGAAACACCAAACAGCCCAGCGATTTTCCAAAAAGAATGGAATCCAGAAGTTAAGCTTGATCTTGATACTAAGAGCAACAAACTGGCTGACGACGTATACGAAGTGGTACTTTCTCTAACGGTTACGGCTACAGTTGGTGAAGAAACAGCATTCCTATGTGAAGTTCAACAAGCTGGTATCTTCAGCATTGCTGGTCTAACTGAGCCACAACTTGCTCACTCTTTAGGTGCATACTGCCCGAACATTCTTTTCCCATATGCTCGTGAAACAGTGGGTAGCCTAGTAGGTCGTGGTACATTCCCACAACTTAACCTAGCACCAGTAAACTTTGATGCGCTATTTGCTCAGTACGTTCAACAACGTCAACAGCAAGCTGAAGGCGGTCAAGTTGAAGCTAAAGCAGACGAAGCGACTGCTTAACTCGAATGAGTAATACAGCCGATATAACGGTATTAGGGGCGGGCTCTTATGGCACCGCCCTTGCTATTTCTTTAGCCCGTGGTGGACACAAAACTATGTTGTGGGGGCATGAACCTCAACACATGGAAACCTTGCAATCTGAGCGTTGTAATCATCAATTTCTACCCGGCATCGATTTTCCTGAATCCTTAATCATTGAGTCAAACTTACAGACCGCAATGGCTGCCAGTCGCAATGTCTTAGTGGTCGTTCCAAGCCACGTGTTTGGTTTAGTGCTAAAGCAAGCCAAACCTTTATTGCGTGATGATGCTCGCATCGTTTGGGCTACAAAAGGTTTAGAGCCTGAAACAGGCCGTCTGCTCAAAGATGTTGCCAAAGACATCTTAGGCAACGATATCCCGCTAGCGGTGCTTTCAGGGCCAACGTTTGCTAAAGAGCTTGCAGCAGGTATGCCGACAGCCATTTCAGTTGCAGGTCAGTGTGACGATTTCGTTAATGAACTCGTGGATTTACTGCATTGTCCATCACGTTTGCGCGTTTACGCTAATCCAGACTTTATAGGTCTGCAATTAGGCGGAGCCGTTAAAAACGTCATCGCCATTGGCGCAGGTATGTCTGATGGCATTGGTTTTGGTGCTAATGCACGTACGGCATTGATCACCCGAGGCATGGTCGAACTTACACGTTTAGGTGAAGCGATTGGCGCTCAACCGACGACGTTTATGGGCATGGCAGGCTTGGGCGATTTAGTCTTAACGTGTACCGATAACCAATCGCGTAATCGTCGTTTTGGTTTGGCACTCGGTCAAGGTAAAGACGTTGATCAAGCGCAGGTTGAAATTGGCCAAGTGGTTGAAGGTTATCGCAACACTAAAGAAGTGTTCACCCTTGCGAAACGCTTAGGCGTTGAAATGCCAATCACCGAGCAGCTTTATCAGGTGCTATACCAAGGCAAATCGGCAATGGAAGCAGCAAAAGAGTTATTAGGTCGAGATCGCAAAGCGGAAACGCTGAAGTAGTTTCGGATAATACACTGCAATGAAAAGGTGCTAAAATAGCGCCTTTTTTTATGCCTACTGTTTAGGCATAAGCGTAAAAAGGTTAAGGGGTGTTAAGTGCAAAAATACGATGTGATCATTATTGGTGCGGGTGCAGCAGGCTTAATGTGTGCTGCATCAGCAGGTTATCGAGGTCGCAACGTATTGTTATTGGATCACGCCAAGCAAGCAGGTAAGAAAATTCTGATCAGTGGTGGTGGTCGTTGTAACTTCACCAACCGTAAAGTCGAACCCAATAACTTTTTATGTGCAAATCCTCATTTTGTAAAATCAGCCTTAGCACGTTACCCGTCACAGCAGTTCATCGAGCTGGTGGAACGTCATGGCGTTGAATATCATGAACGCGATCATGGTCAGTTATTCTGTAATGACTCGGCAAAAGACATCGTGAAAATCTTAATGACCGAATGCGATTGGGCTGGCGCAAAAGTTCAGTTGCGCACAGAGATTTTAGCGGTCACAAAAAAAGATGACACCTTTGAAGTATCGACCTCCAATGGCGATTTCAGTTGTGAAAGCGTGGTCATCGCAACCGGTGGCTTATCCATGCCTAAGCTGGGTGCAACACCGTTTGGTTACAGAGTCGCTGAGCAATTTGGATTAACGGTATTGCCGACTCGTGCAGGCTTAGTCCCATTTACATGGCACAGCGACGCAAAACAGAAGTTTGAGCAGTTATCGGGGATTGCAGTGCCGAGTACCATTACCGCACAAGACGGCACGCAATTCAGTGAAGCCTTACTGTTCACCCATCGAGGCTTGTCAGGCCCTGCTATTTTGCAAATCTCCAATTACTGGCAACCTGGCGAAGCAATAGACATTAATTTGCTGCCAAACCAAGATCTTGCTGAGTTGCTTGAAAAGCAATTACAGCAAACGCCAAAACAAAGCCTAAAAAATGCGTTAGCGCAATGGTTACCAAAACGATTACTAGAAGCCTTGTTTGACGAAACTCTTTTGGCAAAATCGCTTAACCAACTGATCCACGCAGAGCGTGAACAAATTTGCCAGCAAGTTCATCATTGGACAATACTGATGAACAATACCGAAGGTTATCGCACCGCAGAAGTTACCCTAGGCGGGGTTGATACCGACGAGCTGTCGTCTAAAACCTTTGAATCTAAGAAAATTCCTGGGTTGTATTTTATTGGTGAAGTGATTGATGTTACAGGGCATTTAGGCGGGTTTAACTTCTCATTCGCTTGGAGCGCTGGCGTAGCGTGCGGTCAAGCTTGTTAGTTGTAGTCTATTAGATTACATATGAAGACAAGTTACATTTAAACTACTCTTGGGTGCTTTACTGTCAAAGTAAGAGCTTGAATAACTAAATATTGATACTTTTGTGTTCTCGCTCGTTTCAACTTTGAGTAAAAATGTTCTTCGATCGTAGTATTCCAGTTTGTATTTCTGTAGCAATCATCAGATGACACATTTACTTCTTAGCGTGTAACGCTATTTTAAACGGCAATAAAACCATTTGGCTGAAATTAGCGAAGAATGAGCAAGAAGCCAACGGTTTTTTGTCCGTTTAATTGCCCTTATTGAACCAAGCCGCTTTGCGGCAGAAACTGCTGATAAACAACAATTAATCATATCAATCAACGCTATCGTTCATACTTCTTTGGCAGCAATATCGCTGTCAACGTTTAGGAGTATGGCTATGAGCCCTTACGAACAACAACGCTTTGATTTTCTTTTGAACAACATCTTACCAACTTAACATTACAAGGCAAGCGCCCTGCGACCATTGATGGTTACAGTCGTGCGGTTCGGCGTATCGTCACCCATTTTGACCGCTGCCCTGATAACCTGACTCAGCA
>NZ_JAFEUN010000013.1 GCF_016900895.1 Parashewanella hymeniacidonis | reverse complement strand
ATAGTGAGCTATTGTTAGCACTGGCAACGAAGAGTAACAAGCTGTGCAACTCGCACTGCGTGGACTTCTCAGCGCCAATTCTTCTTTGTTACATTAGCTCGAAAGAATCCCGATATTCCTTCGTTAATGCGCCTCATAGAATTGGCGCTGAAAAAGTCCTGAAACATGCATCTTCAAGTATCATGGGTATACATTGATCGTATGACCTGTTCGGGTTAGTTAATTTATATTCCAAAAAGTAATTAAAAATCATTTTTTATTCTTATTTAAGTATAAGAAGCTGAGCTAAGCTTGCACATATTTTAAGACTTCCTGCTAGGGATGGTAAATATTGTGCTTGATTCTGTTTTAACTTCTGCATCGCCATTAACGGCTAAGCAACTTGAGTCATTGACAGGTTTAACGACCGATCTCACTCCAATACAAAAAGCGTGGCTCAGCGGCTATTTTGCAGGGCAACTGAAATCTGATCTTTCGTTACCTGCCAATGAAAGCGTTGAGCCAGCAGCCGTGATCAAATTGCTTTATGGTAGTCAGACGGGTAATGGTCGCAGTATCGCAGAAAAAACAGCGGCGACGTATCAAGCGCAAGGGCTGAATGTTGAGTTAGTTTCAATGGCTGATTACTCACCTCGCCAGCTTAAAAATGAAAGTCATATTGTTATTATTGTCAGTACACATGGTGAGGGTGAAGCGCCTGATGATGCAGTAGCACTCTATCAATTTTTGCACTCAAAACGAGCACCTAAACTACCAGAACTTAAGTTTTCAGTTCTGGCTCTGGGCGATTCAAGTTATGAATTTTTCTGTCAAACGGGCAAAGATTTCAGTAAACGTTTGCTTGAGCTTGGCGCACAAGAATTCGTGCCACTCGCTGAATGTGATGTTGACTACGAAGAGACAGCAGCATCTTGGTCACAAACTCTGGCGATTGAATTAGAAAAAACCGTAACCAAGACGGCGCAAGTTTTGCCGTTAAATACCAGTGCAACTACAATACAGGCAAGCGGTTTTACTAAAGAAAATCCATTCTCGGCGGAGATCATTGTCAGTCAAAAGCTTACCGGCCGTGACTCTGATAGAGATGTGCGCCATGTAGAAATAGATCTTGCTGGCTCAGGCATGACTTATCAAGTGGGCGATGCTTTAGGCGTGTGGTTCAAAAATCAACAATCATTAGTAAATGAAATTATTATCGCTCTTGGATTTTCGCATGATGAAGCTGTAGGTGATAACACTCTGCAACACATACTAACGGAAGAGAAAGAACTTACCCAGCTTACGCCAAGTGTGGTGTCCGCTTGGGCTGAGTATGCCCAGAACGAAAAGCTGAATAAGTTAATTAAGAATAAAGAACAACTAAGAGATTACATTACTCATCATCAAGTGATCGAGCTGATCAGTCAATATCCAGCAAGCGTGACCGCTGAGCAATTTGTGAATGTACTGCGTCCGTTAACACCAAGATTGTACTCCATTGCCTCAAGCCAAGATGAAGTGGATGAAGAAGTACACCTTACTGTTGCTAAAGTAGTAGATGAACGCCAAGGCACACTGCGTCTAGGTGCAGCTTCTCGTTTCTTATCGGAAAGCGAAGAAGGCCAAACGGTGAAAGTGTACGTTGAACCAAACTCACACTTTCGTTTACCAGATGATCCTGCAACCGCAATCATCATGGTCGGACCTGGAACTGGTGTTGCGCCATTTCGTGCATTTCTACAACAACGTTCGACTGAGACAATAACTGGAGACAGTTGGTTATTCTTTGGTAATCCTAATTTTGAACAAGATTTCTTATATCAAACTGAGTGGCAGCAATTTCTTAAAAAAGGAGTATTAAGTCGTTTAGATGTAGCTTTCTCTCGTGATCAAGCTAAAAAAGTTTATGTTCAACATCGATTGCTCGAACGTGGCGAAGCGGTGTGGCAATGGCTGCAAACTGGCGCACATCTCTATATTTGTGGTGATGCAAAACGTATGGCGAAAGATGTGCATCAAGCCTTATTAGCAATCGCACAGCAACATGGCGGGTTAGATACAGAGCAAGCCGAAGCGTTTTATAACGAATTACGAATCAACAAACGTTACCAGAAGGATGTGTACTAATGAGTAAGTTAGCTGCCAATGAATATATTAAAACCGACAGTAATTACTTACGTGGCACGATTAAGGAAGGGCTTGGCTCTCAGGTAACTGGCGCATTTGCAGATGACGATCAGCAACTGATTAAGTTCCATGGTTTTTATCAGCAAGACGATCGCGATTTACGCCAAGAGCGACAGCAACAAAAGCTTGAACCTCTGTATAGCTTTATGCTTCGCGCTAGGATCCCTGGTGGGATTTGTACGCCAGAACAATGGTTAGCAGTTGATAAAATTGCGTCGGAGTTAACGACTTCAAACAGCATTCGTTTAACCACGCGGCAGACGTTTCAATATCATGGGATCCCAAAGCGTAATCTCAGAACGCTCATTCAAGGGCTTGATCAACAAGCGTTGGACTCCATTGCCGCTTGTGGTGACGTTAACCGTAACGTGATGTGTAATCCGAATCCGGTGCAATCCGAATTGCATCAACAAGCTTATGCTGTAGCAAAAGCGTTGTCGGATCATCTACTGCCACATACGAAAGCGTATGCTGAGATCTGGCTGGGTGATGAAAAACTGGTGAGCGCCGAAGAAGAAACGGTTGAGCCGGTATATGGCAATACTTACTTACCGCGTAAATTTAAAATGGCGGTGGCGGTACCGCCAGAAAATGATGTGGATGCTTACACCAATGATCTTGCTTTTATCGCCGTTGCAGAGCAAGGTAAGTTGGTTGGTTTTAATCTTGTCGCTGGTGGGGGTATGGGATCCACACATGGTGATGTGAATACTTTTCCACAATTGGCGAAAGAGTTCGGTTTTGTAAAAACTCAGGATGTACTTAAATTTGCTGAAGCGGTGATGACGGTGCAGCGAGATTGGGGCAATCGCGTTGATCGAAAACGTGCGCGGTTTAAATACACGCTTGTTGATAAAGGCTATGAAGCGATAAAGGCAGAAGTCGAAGCACGTGCGGGTATCATATTTGAACGAAAGCGAGATGTTGAATTAAAAGATCGGGGCGATCGTTATGGTTGGACTCAAGGTTTTGATGGTAAATGGCATTTAACTTTATTTATTGAGTGTGGGCGCATTAAAGACACTCAAGGCAAGCTATTACAAACAGGATTACGAGAAATCGCTAAGATCCATAATGGCGATTTTCGAATGACAGCGAATCAAAACATGATTGTCGCTGGCGTTGACGAAGCAGAGAAAGCACAAATTGAAGGTCTTGCCCGCAAGCATGGCTTGATGGGGGAAGTGCTAACTGAAAGTCGAGGTCGTTCGATTGCGTGTGTTGCTCTGCCAACTTGCCCACTGGCCATGGCCGAAGCAGAGCGTTACTTTCCTGAGTTCATGGACAAAATAGATGCTCTACAGACAAAGCATAATATTGCAGAGCGCCCAATTGTTGTGAGAATGACGGGATGTCCAAACGGTTGTGCGCGTCCGTTTGCGGCAGAGATAGGTCTTGTAGGTAGAGCGCCAGGTCGATATAACCTATATTTAGGTGCTGACTTTGAAGGTAAGCGCTTAAACAAACTCTATAAAGATAATGTGGATGAGAGTACGATCTTTTCAGAGCTCGATGGCCTGTTCGAGCAATATTCTGAGCAACGTCATGCAGGCGAAGGCTTTGGAGATTTTGTGGTACGCAGTGGCGTCGTAAAAGCGGTGATTGAAGCCGCAAGGGACTTTCATGGATAAGGCTCAGATTCAAGGATTACTTAACGCTTCAAAAAGAGAACAACAGCAGGGGCTGGTCGAATTAAATGACAAGCTTGCTGTTATGTCCGCTGAAGATCGTACCGCTTGGGCATTAGATCATTTGCCTGAGCAAGCGATCGTATCTTCAAGTTTTGGGATTCAATCGGCGGTTATGCTTCATCTATTACGTCAGGCTCGCCCAGATATTCCAGTTGTGCTCACTGATACTGGGTATTTATTTCCGGAAACTTATCAGTTTATTGATGAACTTACTGAGAAGTTATCACTGAATTTGAAAGTGTATCGCTCACAAACTTCCTCAGCTTGGCAAGAAGCCCGCTATGGCAAATTGTGGGAACAAGGTTTGGATGCGCTTGAGCGTTATAATCGCATCAATAAAGTTGAGCCAATGCAGCGTGCTTTAAAAGAATTAAACGCAGGGACTTGGTTTGCGGGTTTGAGAAGGCAGCAAGCAAAAAGTCGGAATCAATTGGACGTGTTAGCCATTCATGGTGATCGATTCAAAGTGCTTCCGATCATAGACTGGAGCAATAAAGACATCCATCAGTATCTGGTGGATAATGAGCTGCCTTATCATCCGCTTTGGTACGAAAATTATGTATCTGTTGGCGATACGCATTCAAGTAAGCCTTTAGAATTAGGAATGCTGGAAGAGGAGACTCGGTTTAACGGTATTAAACGAGAGTGTGGTTTGCATTATGAAATTTGAGGATGCTTTACTCTCATAGTTTATCCCCAATAAATCTAACCAGGCAGTAGCAAAAGTAGTGGAGCATAGTTTATTTTATGGAAAAGTGGACAGGATGTTTCGTCGAGCTTCATGAATCTCAATAAATGTGCAGGAGAAGGTGATGAAAACAGCAGCTTTGCTACTTCTAGTTGGTTTATGTTCTATTTCAAGCGTTTCGGCCATTGAAAGCAGTCATAGTGTTCTTAGAACTCAGCAATTTAAATCGATACAGCTACTTAAGTTACAGCCGACAAGTCAGATGTACGATTGGCCTGCTGGCTGTAAAGTATGGAATGAGTGCATTCCAAAGTGGCAAGTAAATCGTTAACGATGATAAAACAAAAAAGAAACAATGAAGACGTAACTCGTTATTTAAGGGGGCAAGCAATTAATTCAATTTGAATTAGTGCATTTACTTTCCAATCGCAGATTAATTTTGATACTCTCAGTTTCCATAGTACAAATCTACTACAACAAAATACTATGGAAGCTTCGATGTTAGATAAAAAACAACCCAAATACCCGCCAATGGCGCTGATCAAAACATGGGTATGGATGATGGTGGAATCTAACGTTCCTGAGATTAATGAAAAAGGACGTAACAATTTAATCAAATCTTTTGGTAGTCTTTCCAACGCTAATGACTATATTTCAAAGGTGTTGAATAAATAATCACACTTGTAATATCGAGGGTTGCAATGAAAAATTGGTTGATCATTCTTTCAGTATTATCATTATCAGCATGTAGTTCAGCCCCGAAACCGATTGTACTTTCACCTAAAGTACCCGTTACAAACCATCAGATTATTGCCAAATTACCCATCAATATTCAGGTTGTCGATCAAAGAAAAGCCAATTACCTTGTTGAAATTAATGGCGCTTCAGGTGCAGAAAGAAAGTTGCTTTTTCCTGCAACCCCTCCAAGACAACAATTGCAAAAAACCTTGGTTGCCGGCTTTAACAAAGCCAATGTAAGTGTCAACCTACAAGCAGGCACTCAGCTTACGTTTAATCTTGAGAAACTTTTAGTTAAAGTGAAACAATCGAGTTTCGATTATGATGCGACGACCTCTATAGTACTTAAGGTTAAAGGGAATAGCAGTAATCAAACATTCAGCAAAGATTACAGGGTTTCAGGCACGATGAATGGTGCCTTCAAATTAGATAATTCAGCGATTGAGCAAGAACTGAATAACTTGATCGATAAGTTGACTACTGACATTATTAACGACAAGCAATTACAAAGCTTCATCAGCCAAAAATAGAGATAGATTAAGGACAACACTATGTTACGTGCTTTGCTCGTCGGCATTCTTTTGAGCGTCAGTCAATTTGCGCTTGCGTTAGATATCCAAAAAAACACCTTGTATCCAAAAGTTGAACTTGATACTTCAATGGGAAAGATTGTGGTTGAATTAGATCGAACACGTGCACCCATCACGGTCGATAACTTTTTAACTTATGTAGTTAAAGGTGAGTACGACAATACGACTTTTCATCGAATCATTCCTGAATTTGTAGTCCAAGGTGGTGGACTCGATCCTGATCTAAAAGAAAAGAAAGAAATGGATCCGATCGTTAATGAGTCTGGCAACGGTTTATCTAACAGTTTAGGTACAATTGCGATGGCTCGAGAGAACTCGCCACATACTGCAACCAGACAGTTTTATTTTAATGTTGCCGATAATGAACGTTTAGATCCATCCCCTAGACGTTGGGGTTATGCGGTGTTTGGTGAAGTGACAGAAGGGCTAGAGATCTTACAGAAAATGGCTCTAGTAAAAACAGAATTCAATAAAACACTCGACTGGCCTGATGTTCCTGTTGAGGCCATTATTTTGAAAAAAGCGACGTTATTACCAAGAATGGAATAATTCCGATCAAAATAAACAGTTTTTTATTAAAAAAACAATCGCGATCGCGATCTAGTGTTTATACTGGATAAGCTACAAAAACATAATATTGAGGCGAACGATGAAAAAGCAAAATTTCATCGATGAAAAAGCGCCCCAGCTTGCTCACTACGGCAAGGCATTTCTTTGTCAGCAGATTGATTACAATGAAGTAAAAATGTATTTATGGGACACATTGGAAGAGTGGCAGCAGTTTAACTTTCAGGGTGAAACACAATCGGAATCAGACATCGAGACCGTTTTTTGGCATCTACTTTACAGTTTTGAAAAGTGGCCAGCCTGGGCAATCCGGGGTAACAAAGTTTTGCGAAAACAAATCAAAGAATGTTGTGAATTTTTGAGTGGAAATGGCGCAGTTCCCAAAGGCGTAATTGGGGTTAGTCCAGAAACAGCAGAGCTTCATCGAGTAGGATAGAAAACAGAAAGCCCGCACTCATCAGTGTGGGCTTTTTTTTATCTGTATTCGCTTTCCCCGACTTGTATCAGTTCAAAAATAAATGACAGCAAAACGGCGAGGTTATTATGAGACAATTTCTAAAGCTGTTGATTTAGCCATACTCCCCTCGTAAGCTTGAAACAGTTATTTTTTTATTGGTTTTTTTAATGGCACTTTTGTCTCGTCTGTCTGACATGTTTTCTGTTTATGCTCAAAAGCGCGTGGTGAGTATTTTATTTCTTGGCTTTTCTTCTGGCTTACCCCTGATGTTGGTGTTCTCGACATTATCATTCTGGCTACGTGAAGCGGGTGTAGATCGAACCGCAATTGGTTATTTTAGCTGGATCGCATTGGTCTATGGCTTTAAGTGGATGTGGTCTCCACTGGTCGACAGGTTGCGCATTCCGATCATTGGTAAACGATTTGGTCAGCGGCGAAGTTGGATTCTTATCGCACAATTTGCATTGTTTTTTGCCATATTAGGCATGTCGTTTAGTGATCCAGTTGA
Source organism: Parashewanella hymeniacidonis (assembly GCF_016900895.1). Classification (GTDB taxonomy): domain Bacteria; phylum Pseudomonadota; class Gammaproteobacteria; order Enterobacterales; family Shewanellaceae; genus Parashewanella; species Parashewanella hymeniacidonis. The sequence continues at coordinate 50,879 of NZ_JAFEUN010000013.1, read as the reverse complement.
AAACATCAAGCACTTAGCCATTTGTGCCTTTATTGTCGCTTTTGCTTCAACCACTCAAGACATTGTGATTGATGCTTTCCGGATTGAATCAGCACCTGAAAAAATGCAAGCCGCACTTTCGGCGGCTTATTTAGTTGGATATCGGAGCGCAATGATCATTGCCACGGCAGGGGCGTTAACGATCGCAGCTTGGATAGAACCAGGTAACGATGCCTATAACCTTCACGCATGGCAGGTATCTTATCAAATCATGGCTGGGTTAATGATTGTGGGTGTCATTGCGACATTGTTGAGTAAAGAACCGCAAGTCAATGAGACGGAAATCACTGAAAATCAAATTCAATTGCAGCAAAAGTACCGCCAACAGTTTCCAAAAACAATGGCGGACTTCATGGCTTGGTTTCATCAGGCGTGTGTTACCCCGTTTGTGGCGTTCTTCAAACGCTATGGTAAGCATGCCATTCTAATTTTAGTCCTCATTTCCTGTTATCGTATTTCTGATATTGTGATGGGAATCATGGCGAATGTCTTCTATGTAGACATGGGGTTCTCCAAGGAAGAAATTGCCGCAATCAGCAAGGTTTTTGGCATTATTATGACCTTAGTTGGTGCTGCTGCTGGTGGTTTACTTACGGCACGTTACGGCATTATGAAAATCCTGTTTCTTGGAGCTTTACTGGTGATCTTTACCAATGCGTTATTCGCCGTACAAGCGGTAGTGGGTCATAACGTACCATTATTAACGGCCATTATTTCTGTTGATAACTTCAGTCAGGGGATTGCGATATCAGCGTTTATTGCATACCTTTCGAGTTTGACCAGCTCTGGATACAGTGCAACTCAATATGCGTTATTGTCCTCTGTAATGCAGTTATTCCCTAAATTTATTGCTGGCTTTTCTGGTACATATGTTGACAGTTTTGGGTATGTAAACTTCTTCATTGCTTCTAGTGTGATTGGAATACCGGTTTTGTTTTTGATTTATTTCGCATCTAAAGTGCAAAAAGCTCAAGATAGCTAAATTAATATGAAATGGCATTCTCAGAGCTTTCACAGAAGCTCCTTACAGGCTGGTTTCAAAGAAATTTATGCTACGTTAAATTGTCTCAAGGTAGAGTGACTATGTATTCCCCAATTTACCTTGCCTAAATTTCTTTTAATTCTAGCTGAGTGCGTCATTTTATATTGATTTAGCTATAAGCCTTGCGTTAACAGAATGTTTCACTCACTATAGCCGTGATTTTCCGCATAAATAAATGGAGCTTATAATGAAAAAAGCGGCTATCGCCCTTGCTGTTGTTGCGGCAGGTGCGGCAGGGTATTGGTACACTCAAAACTCATCATCGACGGCCTCAGATTCTGTCTATTTAGAATACATTCCGGCTGATACCTTAATGTTTTCAGGCAGTTTAGAAGACTTCCCTTTAAAAGATTACATTAATCATACTGCTGCCAGCATGATGCCAATGGATACATCCGCTTTCGATAATCTCGGTGAAAAAGAGTCCACTCATACTAAATTTTTACTGTCTCTCCTAAAGCAGTTTCAGCAGGCAGTTACCAAGCCAGAGACCTTCACACAGTCATACGGATTACCAGATTCAGGTAAGTCATTTATGTATACCATAGGTGCGATGCCAGTGATTAAAGTGGAATTAGCCTCACCCGATGCTTTTTGGAAGCACCTTGATAGTGCAGAAAAAGACAGTGGCTTTAACCATCAAATCAAAGAATTAGATGGCGTGATTTATCGTGCTTACCAACTTATGGATAAAGATGTAAACGGTAAGCCAATGGATCTGATTTTTACTGAAAAAGATGGTGTTCTAACAATAACACTAACTGGCTTTACTCAGGACAATAGCGCTTTAAAGCAGGCATTCAGTCTCGTTAAACCAAAGCACTCTCTTGCTAAATCTGGACAGTTAGAGCAGATAATTGATAAATACGACTTTGATCCAAGAAGTGTATTTTACATCAATCAAAAAGCGTTAGTGAAAGGCATTACCACAACAGACGGTAACGAATTTGCTCAGCAATTAACTTCAATGTTTGCGTTAGCGGGCGAGAATCCATTATCTGAATTCCAAACGCCTGAGTGTGCTCAAGAGCTTCAGGGCATTGCGGATAACTGGCCACGTACTGTAGCGGGTTTAACGGCATTAGATATTCTGCCAGATCATGCAAAAATGGATGTTTCGGTTATTGCTGAATCGAACAATAAAACGATGATAGACGGCCTTAAAAAGCTGCGCGGTTTTATTCCTAACTTTGTTGCGAATGACAAAGACAGCGTTATGGCAATGGGATTAGCGCTTAATACCAGCGATGTTGTTAGTGGATTAACGGATGTTTGGTCAGACTTGCAGACGCCAGCCTACCAGTGTGAACCGTTAGCACAAATGCAGCAGAAATTGTCCCAGCAAAGCCCTGCGATGCTTGGAATGGCAACGGGAATGGCTGCAGGCTTAAAAGGCATTGCTGCTTCCATAATTGATCTCGAATTTGATGGGACTCAAGGTCCTTCAATCAGTCAACTCGATGCACTCGTGAGTGTATCAGCAGACAAGCCAGAGCAACTGTTTAACAAGCTTAAAACGTTTGTGCCTATGCTGGCGAATGTTGAATTAAAGCCAAATGGTGAGGCTGTTGATTTATCGACATTACTTCCAATTCCACCGCAATTGAACATCAAGCCGATGCTAGCACTAAAAGGTCAACACTTGGTGCTTTATACCGATGTTAAAGGTGAAAAGTTAGCGGATAATTTAAGTAATGAAGCTGTTACTGAAAATGGCATTATTTCGATGGCAATAGATCAGGGGAAACTGATGAAGCACCTGATTAAAGCGTCTGAATTGTCAGGTCAACCTATGCCAAAAGAGCTGAATATGATGAAAGGCAATAATCAATTCAAGTTTAGCTTTGACGTGCAAGATGATGGAATTGTCATTAAAGAGTCTATTGTTTACAAAAAGTAAACTTTTGAATCTTTGAGACTAAAAACGGGCTATAAGCCCGTTTTTTATAGTTAACTAGAAAATGTCGTTAATCGATACACCCACACCAAGGCGATTGGTATTGACATTGTAGTCAATCAAACTTTCACCGTAGCCATTGAAATACTGAACGTATAAACGCATGTGACCAACAAGAGGGTAACTGTAGGTGAATTCGGCAGAACCTTTGTTATCGCTACGTAAGTTGTTCCTAAGCTTTAATGTGAAGCGGTGTTTATCAATAGCGTAGGCGCCATAAAGCTCAAAATTTCCCATGTATTTGTTGATGTCTGGATTGTCATCCCCTTTAGCATCCTCAGGTGTTTTTTTAGGATCTTCAGGTAAACGCCACCAAACTTTCGCTGAAAAAACGAAGGGACCATGATCAAACACCGCAAGGCCGTAAATGCGATTCCAGCTGCGTGACAACGTACCGCTACGGCCATTAGACTGGTGTGCAATACCTAAACCGAGAAATTTACTTTCAAAGCGGCCAACTTGCCAATCATTATTAAACAGCAGTAATGCTTCAGGTTCATGGTTTGTTTCTCTGAAAGGAGAAGAATGTTCCTGATTGTAGACTTGCCAATACGACTGGTTGGTGTAAGCAAAGTACAAGTGGCCGTTATCACCAAACATGTTATACCAGACGGGAAACTTTAGACTGACTTGAAACTTAGCCTCTAAATTATCAAAAGGATAATAGTCATCTCGATTGATAAACGGAGCTTCGTTTGGTGAGCTGTTGTAGGTCACTGGCAGAATATAGTTCACCTTATGCGAGCTCAATGCAAACGGGTTATCTAATACTTCAAGTTCTTGGGATACCCGTTGCTCCAGCAACGAATCTTCAGCGTGAGCTGATAATGATAAAGCCAAAAAAGTGCTAACAATCAAAGTCCATTTTTTCATAGTAAATAATGAGTAAACATTAGAATTTGAGCATTACTATACGTTTTTACAATTAAGCTGCCAATTTAGTTACTTTTATTTTTGTAATAGAAATTGTTATAAAAACAACCTTCTTATATCAAAAGGTAATAAGTTTTCTGTTTTATATATTTAAAAAGATATAAAAGCTCCGCTATATTTCCATAAAGTTTAATCTATTGGAATCTGAAAAATGGAACTGGTGCCGCTGACCGATAACGGCGCAAAAGGCAAAGTTTATATTGTTGGTGCCGGCCCTGGCGATCCCGATCTACTTACCCTTAAAGCGTGGCGACTCATTAAACAAGCCGATGTAGTCCTTTATGATGCACTGGTAAGCGACGAGATCATGCAGCTCGTGAACTGCAATTGTGAAGTGATTGCGGTAGGTAAACGTTCTGGCAAACACAGTGCAGCTCAAGAAGATATCAATCAGTTGTTGATCACCAAAGCGTTTCATCACAAAAACGTGGTACGCCTGAAAGGTGGAGACCCATACATTTTTGGCCGAGGCGGTGAAGAGGTCAGTACTTTAGTCGCTGCTGAAATTGACTTCGAAGTCGTGCCTGCCGTTACTGCAGCTGCCGGCGCCTCAGCTTATGCCGGGATCCCACTGACTCATCGTGAACTTGCACAAAGCGTAACGTTTATCACTGGTCATTGCAAAGCTGGGGCCGGTGAAAAAGTAAAATGGCAAGAATACGCCCAATCTAACCACACACTCGCAATTTATATGGGTAAATCACAGGCGCCAAACATTGAAGCTGGACTCATTGAGGGGGGACGTTTGCCCCAAACTCCCGTAGCTCTGGTTTATTCCGCTACGACCACAAAACAAAAGGTGGTTATTGGCACGTTAGAAAAACTCAGTGAATTGATTACAGAAACCGATACCGCAGATCCTGCGATGATGATAATTGGTGAAGTGGCCAGTTTACATCAAGATTTGAATTGGTTTTTACCACAACAGCAACGTCAGTCGCCACACAACATACAAAACACTTCACAAAAGATGGCAGCGGCATTTAATGGCGATAAATTGGAGCAAATACTATGACCCAAACCATGACTCACCTGCAGCAATTAGAAGCAGAGAGTATTTATATCCTACGAGAGGTTGCTGCAGAGTTTAATAACCCTGTGATGTTGTATTCAATTGGTAAAGATTCATCGGTGATGTTGCACTTAGCACGTAAAGCCTTTTATCCAGGCAAGATACCGTTTCCATTATTGCACGTTGATACCAAATGGAAATTCAAAGAAATGATTGAATTTCGAGATCGTCAAGCCGAAAAGCATGGCTTCAAGTTATTGACTCACACCAATCCTGATGGCGTTGCGCAGGGTATTAATCCATTCGATCATGGCAGCGCAAAACATACTGACGTAATGAAAACTCAAGCGCTTAAACAAGCGCTGGATCAATATGGTTTTGATGCAGCATTTGGTGGCGCACGCCGAGATGAAGAAAAGTCGCGTGCTAAAGAGCGAGTTTATTCTTTCAGAGACGAACATCATCGCTGGGATCCAAAAAATCAGCGCCCAGAGCTTTGGAATAACTTTAATAGTGCCATTAATAAAGGTGAAAGCATTCGTGTTTTCCCATTATCAAATTGGACTGAGCTAGATATATGGCAGTACATCAAACAAGAAAACATTGAGATTGTTCCACTGTACTACGCCGCAAAACGCCCCGTTGTTGATCGTGATGGCATGATGATCATGGTCGATGACGATCGCTTGCCATATGAATCCGATGAAGTTCGATATGAACAAGTGAGGTTTAGAACCCTTGGGTGTTATCCCTTAACAGCTGCAATGCATTCTGATGCGGATGATCTCGATAAGATCATCACTGAAATGTTACTTACACGTTCAAGTGAGCGACAAGGGCGTTTGATTGATAGCGATCAAGCGGGATCGATGGAAATGAAAAAACGTCAGGGGTACTTCTAATGGTCGCTGAAAGAGTCGAAGACTTAGATATTGAAACATATGTGGCTCATCAACAACAAAAACAATTACTGCGCTTTTTAACCTGCGGGAGTGTTGATGACGGTAAGAGTACGTTGATTGGTCGATTATTGCATGACAGCGCTCAGATCTACGATGATCAATTAGCTACCCTGAAACAAGAAAGTGCCAAGATAGGTAATGCTGGCGAAGCTTTAGATTTAGCTTTGTTAGTCGATGGTTTGCAAGCTGAGCGTGAGCAAGGCATCACCATTGATGTGGCTTATCGTTATTTCAGCAGTCAGAAACGCAAATTCATCATTGCTGATACGCCTGGGCATGAACAATACACACGTAATATGGCAACGGGAGCATCCACTTGTGATGTGGCTGTGATTTTGATCGATGCTCGTTATGGTGTACAAACCCAGACTAAGCGTCATGCTTATATTGCAAGCTTATTGGGCATTAAACATCTGGTGATTGCCATTAATAAAATGGATTTAGTGGATTACCAGCAAAGTGTTTTTGATGCGATAAGAACTGACTTTGAACAGTTTGCAAAGCAACTGAGAGCTGCTGACATTCGATATATTCCTCTGTCAGCATTAACTGGCGACAACGTTGTTGCAACATCAAAGCATATGCCATGGTATACATCTGAGCCATTACTCACAGCGCTTGAAGACATTGACATTGATAGCGAACATCATGAATTTCGTTTTCCTGTGCAATATGTGCAACGTCCTGATCTTAACTTTAGAGGTTTCTCTGGTACGGTTGCGAGTGGCAGTATCTCGGTGGGCGATGAGATAACGGTGTTGCCGTCGGATAAGTCATCAGTGATCGCTAGCATTGTCACCTTTGACGGTGACAAATCAATGGCGACCAAAGGCGAAGCCATAACATTGGTTTTAGAGGATGAAATTGATATTTCGCGTGGAGATGTCATTGTTAAAAGCCAAGACATTTCGCCAACGTCAGCTCAGCAAATAACCGCTGAGTTAGTGTGGATGCAAGAAACACCATTGAAGCTTAATCAGCTTTATGATGTGAAGGTTGCTGGCAAACTGACTCAAGTAAAAATGACCAGTATCGAGTACATCACAGATGTAAACACACTGGACAAGCGTGTTGAAAGTACCGTTAGTTTAAATACGATCGCTAAAGTGAAAATGGCATTCACAGAGCCGATGTTTGTTGAAACATATAGAGATAACCACACTACTGGAGCGATGATCATTATCGATCGCTTAACCAATGCGACTGCAGCGGCGGTAATGGTGACAGAAGTTAAGTCGCAGAAGAAACTCGAACAGGTTTATTCAGAGTCGGAAATCGAACTGAACGCTTGGGTGAGAAAGACTTACCCTCATTGGCAGGCATTGGACATCAGTAAATGACCGATGCAGTGTGGTTAAGTCTCATCTTAATTGGGTTACTTGGCGGACTATTTTCAGGTAAAGCGTCGCCAGCAATGTGTTTTGCTGGTGCTGTTATCGCTTGTTATTTACTTGGGCTGGTGGATATTTCGCATGCCCTAACCAGTTTCACTAATAGTGGTTTGATCACGCTAGTGTTGCTTATTTTGACTGCCAGTGTATTAGAGAAAACACACTTACTTGCTAAGTTGAGTCAATTGATTGCGAAAGGGTCGTTTACATCGACCTTAGCTAAGTTGGGTTTTTCGACAGCCTTGTTGTCGTCATTCACCAATAACACCGCTGTGGTCGCATCTCTAATCGGGCCTATTCAGAGAAATCAATCCCACGCTGCCTCCAAACTGTTATTACCCTTGAATTACGCCACGATTTTAGGGGGGACGCTGACCTTAATTGGCACCTCCACCAATTTAATTGTCAATTCGTTTGTTGAGCATGCTGGATTAGAACCACTGCACTTTTTTGAGTTTACCCAAGTGGGTTTGGTGCTCGTTGTGGCAGGCATGGCGTTACTTATTGTGATATCGCATTGGTTACCTGAACGTGACGATAATCAAGCCGAAACAGAATTACCTTTTTTGTTAGAAGCTAAAGTGATAACGGGCTCGAAACTGATCGGAAAGAGTGTGCATGATAATCAGTTGCGCGCACTCAAAAAATTGTATTTGGCCGAGTTAGAGCGCAATGGTGTTGCGATGTCTCCCGTGCCACCGAATATGGTGTTGGTCGCGGGCGATAAACTGAGGTTCAGTGGTGCTGTGGATTCTGTAGAATTACTGCAACAGTTTGATGGCTTGGAATGGTTTGGTAAACACCAAGCGGATGGTCAAAACTTGGTAGAACTGGTGATTGCACCGAGTAGCCACTTGGTTGGACACTCTTTGAAGCAAGCCGAATTTCGAGAAACGTTTTCTGCTGCTGTATTGGGGATTCGCCGTGGTAATCAAGTGCTCAAAGGTGGCCTTGGTGATGTGAAATTACAGTCAGGCGATTTACTGCTGGTGACGCCGGGTAGCGAGTTTGAACAACTGCAACCGAGGCATGAATTTGCATCGATCAATGCTCTGGACTTATCTGTGCAATTAACGCCAAAGCGCAGCCATTGGGTGATGGCGAGTTTTGCTGTCGCACTGGGAGCCAGTTTACTTGGCTTGGTGTCACTGGCAAAAAGTCTAGTGATATTGTTACTGATGTATTTGTTGACTCGAGTATTGGATCTCGATCACATTCGTAGACGTTTTCCGACTTCGTTGCTGATCATCGTCGGCAGTGCATTGTGTTTGGCTGATCTGATGATGAGTACCGGACTTGCGACTGAGCTGTCAAATGGCTTGATGTCTCTATTCTCGGGGTACGGAACACTGGGTGCCTTTATTGGTGTATATCTCATGACGGTTCTATTAACCGAACTTATCACTAATAATGCTGCTGCCGCATTGGCCTTTCCCATTGCTTTGGCCATATCTGAAACACTTAGTGTTGATGCCAAACCTTTTATTGTTGCCGTCGTATTCGGTGCCAGTGCCAGTTTCATCTCACCTTACGGTTATCAGACCAATTTAATGGTGTTCAATGCGGGAAACTATCGCTTTATCGACTTCGTCAAATTGGGGTTACCTTTGTCACTGCTGTATTCAACACTGGTGATCACACTTGTCCCGATGTGGTTTCCATTTAACTGATCTTAATTAAACAACAAGAGGAGCTTTTATGTCTGAAATATCATGGCATTCACATAAAATAGATAAAGTTCAGCGTCAAGAGCTGCTAAAACAACAACCGAGACTGTTATGGTTTACCGGTTTATCTGGTTCAGGTAAATCTACTTTAGCTGGCGCACTGGAATCGATTTTACATCAAAAGGGCTTCGCCACTTATTTGCTTGATGGTGACAATGTTCGTCATGGATTATGTAACGATCTTGGTTTTTCTGAACGTGATCGTAATGAAAACATGCGTAGAGTGACCGAAGTGAGCAAGTTAATACTTGATGCCGGCGTGATTGTTCTTGGGGCATTTGTGTCACCTTCACGGCAGCAGCGGGAATGGATTCGAAGCCAGTTTTCTGAAAATGAATTTATTGAGATTCATGTGGCAACGCCTCTAGATGTTTGCGAACAACGAGATCCGAAAGGTTTGTATAAAAAAGCTCGAGCTGGAGAAATTAAAGATTTCACAGGCATTGATGCTGAATATGAAGAGCCAATAGCGGCTGAGCTCACTATTAACACCAGTAAAGGTGACTTAGGTCAGCAAGTGCATGCCATTCTAGAATATTTACTGGCATTGGATGCAGCTTCAGCAGCTTAAGGTAATTTGACTATAATCTAAGCGTTATTCATGGAGGAACAATGCTTAGAAACTTTATCTGGTTAATGGTTACTGGGCTATCATTTTCAGGGTTTGCAAAGGATAGGATTCCAAGAGAGCCCTCAAACGATATGTCTATGTTACCTGAGTTACCAACTCAGATTATGGATGACCCAGATGCGTTGACTTACTACTTATCTCTTCGCCCCCGTTTTGGGACACTAGATTGGAGTGACCAAGCTTGGAAGTGGGATGACAGCTCTTCACGAACTGGCGTGAAGCTCAAGTACACTGTCATTGAAGACGTGCGATTAGTGGCTCATGGTGATGCACGTCCAACAGTGAAAAGTGATTATGAGTTTGGCAGTCGCAGAAAAGCGTATGTTGGTTTAGCAGGACATTGGGGGCAACTAACCTACGGTAGACAAAATGCGGCGCAATATAACTTAATCGCTGAACCTGTTGATATATTTAATCGCCTAGCATCTCCATTAGCTTATGACATCATCAGCCCCGCAAGAGTAAATAGCATGGTGAGTTATCAATTACAGAGTGGGGATTGGAACTGGCAAATCGATAAACGGACTCATAATCAGCCATGGCATACTCGTAATCATTATCTTGGTTTCGGAGGACGCTATCATTGGCAAAACATGTATTTTGCTGCGGCGTATTACCAAGAAGATTTTGAACTCGATACACAACAAGTAATTGGTCTATCATTGTCTCAACAAGTCACCGAAAAACTTTACTGGGCGACGTCTTTTCAGCACACTCGATTTAACCAGAACGCTGGCTTTACTGCAGATGTCGCCATGTCCTATCAATTAACTTCAGAGCACAAACTGAAGTTTGGTGTTTCTCAATTTGAGCCCGATTCAGATAGACATCGAAAACAGCAACTCGTAAATACCACCTTTGAATGGTTCCAAACGGATAAATTAAAGTGGTTTGTTGAGTGGCAATTGATAAGGCAAAAATCAGCAACAGCACATCAAGTATTTATGGGGTTCAGATTTGATTTTGAGATTAAGCATTATCGACGCAATACGTTATAACTCACAGAAGTCTTGAATTTCACCTTCATCATGTTCGGCGTCTTTAGGCGCTTCTTCCATCTCTTCTGGTTGAGGTATATGCGCAAGAATTTGCATTATGGTGGTAGTTTCGTCAGACGTTTCATCAGGACTTTCTTTTAACAAGCAATTGAGCAAGTGCATGGCTGTAAAGGTGACGAATCGAGTGCAATCGACTGAATTAGTTAACGGTTGCAATTGAGTACAGATATAGGTGATTTTAGGAACCTTGTTGAACAGCGAAGCAAACTTATTTTTTGAATCGATTACAAAAATACGTTCTTTTATGAATACACATAAAATGGCGTGATGAGATTCGATTAAGGCGAGTGTCTTAGCATGTACTCCAACAGGAATAAACATCATTCTTAAGTTAGCTTGTTGTGTAAATGATGAATGATGTGCGAGCAAACTTGAGGCTAATTCTGAACTTTCAAGAGAAAGCTCACGATGAATATCAATATTGTGCTTTTCGAGTTGGTGAGCACTTGAAAAATTTTGTAGTGCTACATAACAATCATAAACTCTACCTTGACCAATATTTTTTCTCCCTGAATTGAGGAGCTGTTTGTCAAGGTGACGCTTAATGGTTCCCGTGAAAGCTTGAAACTTTTTTCTGGTTTGTGAGATCGGCACGGTATCGAATGTGGGAGAAACATATGAGCGCTGATAAGACTCTATTTGTGAGGCACTTACAAAATCACTTCCCTTTGTTATTTCAAATTGAGGATTCATTTTTAGTGGTTGAAGGTGGTGGATCTTGTTCGCTTTAAAATACTCAATGATCTTAGTTTCAGGACTGTGCAATTTAGGTTGCAGAGGCTCAACAATGTCTATGTCGCCTAGACAGGCTGATGTTGGTATAAGCGTGAAGTCATCCATTTGGACCAAAGAGACATATGAAGCTTTAAGCTCGTTGGTGCGATCAAAAGAGTGAGGCTGTGCTATGGAGGCTGTCTCGTCGTGTTCAGTTAGAGCGAAGGAGGGCGCTGATTCTGGGAGTGTACCGAAACATTCGACCCCCGTTTCAGGTGTCGAGTCATGAGTTATCACCAGACAGTCGTCCAAGAAGGCATCAGACTGATCACTCGGTAATTGAAGCCAGGTGATATGTTCGTTTTCTTGAGTGGACTGAGCAAGCAGCAGTCCTGTTAATTCAAAGTCGTCGTTTGACAAGTTTCCGCTAACTTGAGGGGGAGCTGTTATAACAACGAACTCTTCCAAATCATCTTTCACAGATTCTGGTACTGATTCAGAGGTGGACTGTGAACGTATGTTTCTGGCATTAGCCTTGTTATCTAAAAACGTTTTTACGGCATCTCTATCATTTAGGTCAATACCTTCTGCTAGTAGCTGAGAAATGAATTCGACCTTGAGCTCCTCTGCTTTCTGTAACTGTATTCGGATCTCAGAGAGCGTTGGATTCGATGAAGATTTATGAGCGACAAAATAATCTTGTTGTGTGCGAAATTGAGCCCACTTTTGATCGTCAATTGCCTCAGCTGGTAAATCATTTAAACTTCTAGAACGTGCTAACTTTCTAGAAGGAAAAGAGCCTAAATCAAATTTGGTGCTAAGTACTGCTAGGCTTTTTGTTCTTTCAATCTTCCCTCTAGTTTTAGTTGTTTGCGAATCTATAAACTTAAGCAATGGTTCAAAAGCACTGCTTGCGAGTAAATACCAATTACATTTCCGCATGAAATCAGATTCAACTGATTGTAATAAAGTACTATTTTCAATGGAAGTTTGGTTGTAAAGTTCGAGTTGAGCAAATGTACGGGTTAGATTATTTGGCCCATGAAGTGTATGCCAAACAACAGTATATTCAACAGGAAAAATCTCACTGTTCCTATGTATATATAGCATGAGCGTAGGAAGGTGTGCTTTCTGTTGTTTTTGATGCTTGATGTACTGAGAAACAGATTGTAATTGACCTGTATCAGTAAAGCCTGTCGCTAAATGATTACACTGAATTAAAGTTGTGGCCATAAACCTTTAAACCCTTTGAGTTAATGAGCTTAAAAAACCAAATTTACCATGCCTAATACAGTATGCTAATAAGATTAAAGATGTTTAATCTTATCGTGGACTCATTGGATTACAAAATCGTCATTCAATGTGCTTCTGATCACTTCAAAAACATTGGATTCTAATTTTGGAGACACCAGCTGTGCAAGCTCATTTCCTATGTTGGTAAATCGATAATAGCCAACGACGATATGTGGAATTTTTGGTATTAATGACAACTGTTTGTGAGGATAAGTGACTTTTATCTCTTCACCTTTGGTTAATCGACCCGTTTCAAATTCTTCTGGATGTAAAATGCCAGCATGTATCATCGTTAGAATGCTGGAGTAAGGGAGTCCACATTTTGATAAATCGATTAAGCGAATTGGGTTATTTCTGAAATAAGTCGTCCAGCCGCCTGTGACTCTATAGCGACTTAGCAGTTTCAAGCGAGTTTCATTATTAAACGTAGAGCCAAGCCCTAACGCTCTTTCGAGAATCAGTGCTTCACGTTGTGTCAGTTTCTTTAAGGTGTCTAAAGTCTCAATGGTGAAGTTACCCGGTTTTACGATTTCTCTTGCCAGAATTCTAGCCCAGAGATCTTGCATTTTAGGGTTATGGATTTTTTCTGCCATTTCAAAAAAGTGATACAACCAATCTGGATCTAAGTCGATGCCTGTAACGTCAGAAGGGGTGTGATCTAGAGCCAATTGATAAATGGATTCTAAATTCTTTTGATAGTTCGCAATGAGTTTACGTTGTCGGTGTTCACCACGTGCTGCAACTGAGGCATTAGCTGGCTTATAATCACCATCTGCAACTAAGCCTAATTGGCCACCTAAATTCAATGCTTTACGTCGAGCAGAAACGTCGTTGCTGTTAGCAGAAGATGTTGTGATTTTTTTTTCCACTCGAATTATTCCTTATGTTTCCAAATACTCTTCTGACTTATGGCGCTATTAAATAGTGATTATCTAATCGTTTACCTTTAAACAATACGACCTTTTACAAGAAAAGCTAAATCTTTGAATGATACAACGACACTTTCTCTTGCGATTATAGCTATTAATTTCTGAAATGGTGAAAGGGCTAGGAAAAAAGTATCACAAAATGGTTACATATAATAAACATTTGTGTAACCTAACTGGGTTATGAGACATCAGACCTCTTTAGCGAATATACATTGTGTTGGCTCAGGGAAAAGAATAACAAGGAATAATAATGACAACAAAATATAACCGTCGTGATTTTTTAGCATTTTCTGCAAAAGGTGTTGGGGCCGCAGTTCTATCGTATGGGTTGATGGGGTGTAGCAGTGATGATAAAAAGGACCGTATTTCTGGACAGTTTCTTCATGGTGTTGCCAGTGGTGATCCTGCAAGTAATGCCGTCATTCTATGGACTCGAGTTTCACCCAATGAACAAGGTGAAGTCAGTGTAAGCTGGCAAGTGGCTACGGACAGTGATTTTAGTGATGTTATTCGTGACGGCAGCATGACAACCACTGTTGAGCGTGACTATACGGTAAAAATTGATGCTGTAGGTTTACGACCAGGGCAAACGTATTATTACCGCTTTATGTCGGGTGATAACACGTCGACTGTGGGAGTAACTAAAACGTTACCTGAGGGTGAGATCGCTCAAGTTAAGTTTGCCGTTTTATCTTGTGCTAACTATCCAGTGGGTTATTTCAATGTGTATGAGCTTGCGACCAAGCAATCAGAGATAGATGCCGTTATTCATCTCGGTGATTACATTTATGAGTATGGTAATGACAGTTCAGCTAATGGCACAAGTAAAGTTGAAGGCCGTGAAGTCATGCCGGATCGAGAAATCGTCAGTTTAGACGATTATCGTCAACGCTACGCACAATATCGCTCGGACAATAGCCTGCAAAAGCTGCATCAACAAAGCCCATTCATCATGGTATGGGATGATCACGAAGTCACCAATGATTCCTATAAAGATGGTGCAGAGAATCATCAAGAAGAAGAGGGTGATTTTGCTGCACGTAAGCAAGCAGCGCTACAGGCGTATTTTGAATGGTTACCAATCCGCCCTTGGCGCGAAGGTCGTCATGAAGAGATCTACCGCAGCTTCTCATATGGTGATTTGTTGGATCTGCACATGCTTGATACACGCCTATTAGGCCGTGATAAGCAACTCGCTTTTGAAAATTATATCGATCCCAATACGGGTGGTTTCGACGGCGACAGCTTCATGGCTGATGTGACCGATACCAATCGCACTATGCTTGGCTTAACTCAGTTATTGTGGTTGCAAGGTGAAATGTTGCAATCAACGGCTAAATGGCAAGTTTTGGGTCAGCAAGTGCTTATGGGGAAAGTGTTTTTACCTGCGGCTATTGCAACGCAGCAAATCAGCATTTCGCAATTTGCTCAATTAGCACAGCTTGCACAAATAGCGGCAAGAGCACAAGCGGGTGATCCGACATTGACGGCTGGTGAGTTGCAAGCTCTCGCAGCGGGTCAGCATCTATTAACTCCTGAAGTGTTAGCCATGTTGCAACTGCCATCGATTCCATACAATTTGGATGCTTGGGATGGATACGCCTATGAGCGGGAAGTGATTTTTGGAACGGCTAAATCTCGCCAGCAGAACTTTGTTGTATTGGCTGGGGATACTCATAATGCATGGGCAAATGAGCTTCGTGATGTTAATGGCGATGTGGTTGGAGTTGAGTTTGCAACGGCTTCGGTTTCTTCTCCAGGGTTAGAGTATTACTTGCAAATACCGCAACCAGAATTACCTGCAACTGAAGCGGCCGTTTCACAATTGGTTGAAGATTTAAAATACGCCAATATGGGTGATCGTGGATTTATGACAGTAACATTTACGCCTGAAAAAGTAGAAAGCAACTGGTATTACGTCGATACTGTTTTGTCAAAAGAGTTCAAAGAAGATGAAACTAAGCGTCAAACTAAAACGATGATGGCTGGTGTACCAGAGTTGGTATAACCCATTTTTTGTACTCATGAACTTCTATATAGCCGCTACTTACTTGTTGTTAATTAGCGGCTTTTTTGATCATCCGCAATGATAGCCAAATTAATTCAACCATGTAGGCCATTTTAAAGTAAAATATCCCGCCAAGTTTGAGATATAAAACTTGGTTATACTGTTATCTAATTCGTATGACATTTTATTTGTTTATGTGATTAGGTTTGGTATTACTTTTCTCAAACCCATTGATATCAAAACAAAAAAAATTGGGGACCTACCTGTGATAGAAAAACATTATATTAGTGCTCAGCAGTTACTCGAAGATTCATTTCGTTTAGCGGCGCAAGTATATGAAAGTGGTTTTAGACCGGACTATATCGTCGGAATTTGGCGTGGTGGGGCACCCATTGGTATTGCTGTTCAAGAATACTTTGATTATAAGCAAATAGAAACAGACCACATTGCCGTACGTACCTCATCTTATTACGGTATTGGCACCGATAAGCAAAGTAAAGAAATTCGAGTCCACGGTTTGCACTACATCATCGAACATGCCAATGCCGATGAAAGTATTTTAGTTGTTGATGATGTCTTTGATTCAGGACGAAGCGTAGAAGCGTTACTTGAAAAACTAAAGCAACAAATGCGTTTAAACTTACCTAAAGATATTCGTATTGCGACCCCTTACTACAAACCAAAAAATAGAAAAGTAGAACTAACGCCTGACTATTTCATCCATGAGTCTGATGAGTGGCTAGTATTTCCACATGAAGTTTCAGGGCTTACACCAGAAGAAATTGCGGCTGGAAAAAAAGATTTAGCAGCAATTAAGCATATATTTGAATAAATTTGAGTCGTCATGCCAGCTCTGTTGGCATGACGTTTTTAACACTAAAACTCAAAAACACTAAGGTTTTAATAACTCTTTGATCAGAACACATCGCTGTTCTGCTTGTTTATGCTCTAATAAATTACGTTTTACGAGTTCAGATATCCCTTGGTTGTCAGTGAGCACTTGCTCGATGCGATTAATCCCCGTTTGGTCACATGATGTTGGTATTAGGCTACTGCTGTAAGCTCTCATATACACTGGACCAAGTTTATTAAGCTTAGGCAGCATACTCAGGCGCTGTTCGGCAGTGGCTTCGCTGAGTAAAGACTGCTCACTTGGATACAAGTTTTTCATCGCAATACTCAACTTGGAAAAAGTGAGCTTATTATCAAAAATCTTATTGAGCCATTCACGTTTAATGCTTGCAACTGGACGAATAACTTCAGCAGCAATTGCGGCTTTTTGTCCAGTATCAGAAGCATCACGTTTCAGTTCGTTTTTGATCAATTGCTCTGAACCTTCTACGCCATAACGATTAAGCTGCTTGATTATGTGCCATCTCGTATCTTGATCTAAAGCTTGTGAATCAGACGTAATACCATCAAGCGGATCATTACCTTGCAATAACTGTTGTAGATGAGCCAGTGATTCACTATCTGAAGCTAAATCGATATATGTGTTGAACCATAAACGTTGAATGCTCGAGTCGTGGGTGTTGCTCATGACCATACGAATCGCCAGTTGAGATAACGCTTTTTGAGCTTGATTGGCATAATCTTGATGGCTTGGCTGTATCTTCGATAAATCATCACTCGCACGCACCATGCTGCTGGTAAGCTGACTTAATATGGTGTAATCCGTTTCCATAGGGGCATTAACTAAAAGCACACCAATATAATCACTTAACGATAATTTACCTGAAACCACACTATCCCACAGGCTTTGCCATAACATTGAGCGTAATAATGGGTCTTCAACAAGATTTAGGTTTTTTTCTGCAGTATGGAATGATTTCGTATCGAGATTTACCTGAACAAACCCCCAATCATCAACATTGGGATAGACGAGATCAGGGCAGGCTGCACCAACAAGACTATCCACTGGTGTCTTCGCACCTTGGTAGGTGACGGTGACTTTTTTGGTTTGATAAATACGTTTATGACCGAGCTTGAATAACCCAACGTTTACTTTTTGCTCTCGCAGTGTTGGAAAGTTTGAGTCTGTGGGCGACTGTAACAGATTGAAGTAAGTAATTTTGTGGTTGAGGCATTGATAGTCGGCTTGAATACTATTGAGACTCGCTTTATACAACCATTGTTGCCGCCACGTAGATAAATCGCGGTTCGCAATTTGGCCTAAAGCGGAAACAAAGTCATCTAGAGTCGCATTTTTATAACTGTACTGAGTTAAGTAGTAGTGCACGCCCTGCCTAAATACTTCGTCGCCTAATAAATGACGCAATTGAGCCAGTACTGCAGCCCCTTTACTGTAGGTAATGGCATCAATGTTATCAAAAGCGTTAACTGTTGAAGCCACTGGGACTTCAATTGGATGAGTGGTTACAAGTCCATCTTGATGGTAAGCACTTTGTTTGCTTTCGGAATAAAAGTTGCGCCATGCATAATCAAACTCTGTTGACTCAGCAATGGCTAGGAAGCTCATAAAGGAAGCAAAACTCTCGTTGAGCCACAAACCATTCCACCATTTCATAGTAACTAAGTTACCAAACCATTGATGCGCCATCTCATGGAGGATTACCTCAGCAAGAATGAATTTTTGAGATTCTGTGCGCTTGGATTTATGTAAGAATGTACCTTCAGCAAAAGTGATGGCTGCCGCGTTTTCCATCGCACCATATAAAAAATTAGGTACTAGGATTTGATCGTATTTTTTAAAAGGATAAGGAATACCAAAGTAATGTTCATAGAACTTTAGCCCATTTTTGGTGTATTTAAACCAGGCTTTGGGCTCAATGTGCGATGCAACAGATTGTCTTGCCAATAAGCGAAGTGGGTACTTTCCGCTGTTATCCTGCCATAATTTATAAGGACCAGCATGCATTGAAAAATTATACGTACTTAATTTTGGTGAAATGGGGAAGTGCCAGATCTTATTTTTTGCTTGCTGTTGAATATTGCTTTCTCTTGTAGCGCTGATCACCGTCCAATCACTGGGAGCGGTTACAGTGAGTTGGTATGTCGCCTTGATATCGGGTTGATCAAAAGAGGCAAACATTTGATGTGCGGCAGCTGGCTCAAAATGCGAATACAGATAAACGTTGTGATCGACAGGATCAACAAAACGGTTTAACCCTTCACCATTAGTACTATGTTTACGAGTGAAATCAATAACGATTTGATTTTGCCCATCCTTTAGCAACGTCGCTTTGAAGAGCAAAAAGTCACCGTTGTAATCTGGGTAGAAGCGTTGATTATTTATCGTTACTTTGTTGATGTGCGCTTGGTCTAAGTCCACTCGTAATGGATAATCTCCGCCATGCCATTCAAAATTAAGTGTGGTTTGTGAGCGAAAATTTTCTTGCCCCGTTAACTGATAATTTAATTGATAATGAACATTTGAGACTTGCTGCGAGCGTAACTGTGCTTGCTCTTGTGTCAGATATTTTGATTGCGTTTGCAAGTTTTTTGGCAGCGATATATTAGTGCAACCAAGTATCATTATTGCAATTGGTAGTAAGAAAATGCTTCTTTTCACTCTGGAGCCTCACTTATTCTATTGTTTTGCTTAGCCTTGTTAATTTGATTAGGGGCTGTTTATCTTTCAGGATTAAAAACAATCACGAAAGATAAACAGCCCCTAGAAGCTACAAACGGAATTTTGAAACTGAATGACACAATTATAAGAGCGAATGTGCCTTAAGGTTATTCTTATGAGTTACAAGTAATAACGCTAGTTGCTGTTTTATATCACAAACTCGTGGCCAAGCTTAGATTTAATAGGAAAGTTTCATGCAGTTTAAACCGCAAGAAAATAATAAAAAGTGAGTATTATGGGGGGGAAGCGCATCAGTGGCTCTTATACCCATGATACTTGAAGATGCATGTTTCAGGACTTTTTCAGCGCCAATTCTTTGAGGCGCATTAGCGAAGGAATATCGGGATTCTTTCGAGCTAATGTAACAAAGAAGAATTGGCGTTGAGAAGTCCACGCAGTGCGAGTTGCACAGCTTGTTACTCTTCGTTGCCAGTGCTAACAATAGCTCACTATTGCCGCACACTGTCGCCTTGATTAACAAGTTGTGCATTCTCGCTGAAATCGAGCATCTTCAGGTATCATAATGGGTATATATGTTGGTTACTCCAATTAAAAAGGGGCTAATCAGAAACCCCTTCCTTTTTATGATGTATGAACTTTTTACAAACCTAAAAACGATTTTGTTCTCGTTTTACGGATTTCTTTTTCATCAGACCATTCAATCAATCCAGTTTGTAGATCCATTAAACGCATGGTCATTTTGTAATATACGTCTTTAGTACTGCCACCTTGCTTAACAATGCTCGAAAGGTTGCCATAAAGCATATATTGAGCACCAATTTGACGACCAAACTTAATCGCAGTTGAAGGATCAACCAGACCAGAGTTATTTTGGTAATCCAGTTGCTTACGCACAGAATCTACTTTGGTCATATCAACAAAACGGAATTTACCAGAGCGAAGCAGACGGTTACTGATTGAGTCAGTGATCGACTCCGTATCAATATGCTCAGAGGTTTTGTTTTTGATGCTATCAACAAAAATAATTGGGCGATTGTTATTAGCAGTAAGTGCGAGCACTGGTGGGAACGTCAACATACTATCAACCATTTTGGTTGTAATAGATTGTAAATCCGTTGAGCCAAAGTTGGCATTCACGGTTTCAACTTCTTTTGCATCACCGTATTCTACTTTTGATTGACACGCCGAAAGCCCGAGAACTGCGGCAAGTATCAATACAGATTTTAAATGTTTCATAGTCAGTTCCATTTTGATTGTAAATTTGAGTTAAATAATTATTGAATAAAAGCGTGTTACATTTCCAGTTTTTATTGCCCAAACCAGTGTCTTACGACCTGCCTCAACATTAATTGAGTGAGATGTACTGTTATCGATAGACAAAGGATAGCTGCCGGAGTTCAGATTTACTCGAGCAATTTGAGCTTGGTTCGGTAAGGTTAACCAGCTGCGTCGATCTGCTTGCTCAGTGATGACATTAAAAATTTGAGCTGCAATCGATCCTATATCGAGTTCATCATTTTTTCGTTTATGTTTGCTGGTGCTCTTTCTTGCCAGCTCTGCTTTCACAGCAATGCGCGCCGCTTGCCTTGCTAAGGCATAAGGTAACTCTTCTTTTAAAGCATTTATGGCTAAAGCGTCAATGTTGGTGATTGGGCTAGCTTGTATCACTTCTGTACTATTGATATTTACGGTTACAGGACTCAAGTTAGCCGCAGGGCGGTTATAAGTCGCTAATGAAGCGGTTTGCCAGCTACCATTGATCCTAAATGGAATAGTAAAGCTTTGCTTTTCTTGTACAAAGCCTTTTTCATAGACAATAATCAGTTCACCCTGATTTTTTTTAGGTGACTTTGCATCACCCCAGCGCTTTTTAAATTCCGCATATTGAGGCATGGAAAGCTGCTTAGCTAAGCGAACCAGAGATTGTTCTAAGTAAGGGTTTCCGGGCCATATCTGTGCCGCTTTTCGATAATCGATAAAAGCATCATTGGGTTGGTTGAGCATTTCATGCAATAACCCCGTCATAAAGAAACTATAAGCATTAAGGTATGAGCTGGTTACTGATCCGGCGTTAGCGGACAGACGCCTTTCTTCTTCTGAAACCGCACCGTTTTCCAGCAGGCGAGCTGACTTCTTCGACTTCGCATACTTATCTTGTTCGGTTTGTTGTAATTCGTTTGCTCTTCTTACTTCAACTAATGCGCCTTGATAATCATTCTGGAATAAGTAATTCAAAGCTTGATATTGGTGCAATAAAACTCGTTCATATCCTGGACCACGATATGGAATGGCATTGTCATTAAGCAGCAGTGAGCTTGCATTAGCTCCTACACTTGAAAGGCTGATCGTCGCTTTTTCATCAAAGACTTGATAGTCTTTTACCGCTTGTTGATAAAATTTTTCACTCTGTCCAAATTCACCGGCAACTTGAGCGATTCGTCCAGCCTCTAGTGCGTATAACAAACCATCATTTCCAGATGTGTTATCAGAAACGGATTGAATCGATGACAAGGGTTGCGTCGTGGTAAGTGCTTGGCGTTGTTTATTAAGCTGAGAAGGATAACTCACAAATAAGCTGTTGGTGGCACAGCCAGAGAGTGTTGCTATAAGAAAAAAGCTTACGGCCAATCGCTTCATGCTTAATATCCTGTTTACATTAGAGTTCTGTTATTGTTCGATGAAGTTCTGTTCAGGCATTTGGGATCGCTCTAAAACGGTGATACCGAGCAAGTGATCATGTTCATGCTGAAATACTCGAGCAGGGAAGCCTGTGAGTGTTTGTTTTATAACACGTCCCTGCAAATCTTGGTACTGGACATTAATTTCATCATAACGCGCAATAGGCAATCTTTTATTCGCAACGGACAAACAACCTTCTTCGTCAACGAGCATGGTTTCGCTGTGAGTTAAGATGGTAGGGTTGATGACAACCGTCGGCTCCATTGTAGGGGCATTTGGGTATCGAAGTGTGGGTCTTGAAGCCATAATAAACATTGAGATAGATTGATGCACTTGCGGGGCTGCAATGCCTAACCCCTCTGCTGCAACCATCGTTACCATCATTTGCTCTGAGAGCTTCAACAGCTCAGAGTTAAACTCAGTGACGAGTTTAGCTTTTTGAGTTAATACCGTTTCACCGACTTGAGCTATCTCTAGAATTTCAGTCTTCATTTTGCACCTCGATTCCCACCACTGCATTAGTAATGCGGTGGTGGTGTTTCTTCGGATTGACTGGCAATATTACTTGGTTCAATTGCCGTTATTTTTTGTATTAATAATTGTAGCTTATGCTGCTGAGCAGCAACAATGTCGTTCAATCGGATAAGTTCTTGATTAAGTTCTTCAATTGTTAGTTCCTGAAAACTTAATTTAGTTTCCAAATCATCAACTTGTTTTTGTAATTCTGACATGTGAGTTTCTTTTTGAGTATTACTGTCCCATATTCTACTCAAATGACTGAATTATTGCTGAACTTCTTATAAAGCAGAGACTCTAAACCTTGACAGCATTGGTCTAGGCCGTTAAAACAGTAACTTACATAATTTTACCCTATTAATTATATTGAACCTGAATCACTATCAAAAATGGTTATAAGTCATTCTGTACTGAATGGTTTTACTTTTAAAATCAATTTGTTGGTTGTGATAATGAAACACGCTGAGGAAGCATTTACATGAAAACTGTTTATAAATTGTCGTTAGTTGCGTTGGCTGTACTCGGGCTTTCTGCATGTAATCAAGAGCAAAAAACCACCAAAGAGTCAGCAGGCACTGAATTAACTACTCCGGCTCAAAAAGAGTCATACAGTGTAGGTGCATCAATTGGTAAATACATGGGTGGGCACATCAAAGAACAAGAAGATCTTGGTATGCCAGTTGACCGTGCGTTAATCATTGAAGGTTTTTCTGATGGTCTTCACGATAAAGTGAAATTATCAGAAGAAGACATGCAAACATTACTTCAAGGTCTTGATAAGCGTTTAGTTGAAAAACGTGAGGCGCATGCTAAAGCTGAAGCGACTAAGAACAAAGCTGCTGGTGAAAAGTATCTTACTGAAAATGCGAAAAAACCTGGCGTGAAGACAACGGCTTCAGGTCTTCAGTATGAAGTTCTACGCGAAGGTAAAGGCGACCATCCAAAAGCAACAGATACTGTTGAAGTGAACTACAAAGGTACTTTGATTGATGGTACTGAATTCGATAGTTCTTACAAGCGCAAGCAAACAGTTAAGTTCCCATTAAACCGTGTTATTCCTGGTTGGACTGAAGGCGTTCAATTGATGACTGTAGGTTCTAAGTATCGTTTTGTTATCCCTGCGAACCTAGCATATGGTGATCGTGATACTGGTACTATTCCAGCAGATTCTACGCTGATTTTTGAGGTTGAACTTGTTTCAATTGAAAAGCCACAAACTGAAGCTCCGAAAGCTGAGAAAAAAGAAGCTAAGCCAAAAGTAGCAACTAAATAATTAGTTGTTGCTCTTATGTAAAAAGGCGCAATTTGCGCTTTTTTACGTTTAGATACCAGAGACTTTTTTGTAATATAGGGAACATTTTTCTGCTGTAGGTTGTACTCATGGATTTTGAATTTCGTCGTAATACCCTTGATGACGGTGTCGTAGCCATTTTTTCAATGGAGCATCAAGTTCTCGGTCGTTGGTTTACAGAAGAATTAAGTAATGACAAAGTAAAACTTGCTGACGTAAAAAGTGCTTTAGAAAGTGTGTGCAGTAAACATATTCAAGAGTGGCGTTCAGTCGGGAGAGAGATTTCTCTTGAAATAAACTCAGAGCAAGTCACGGTATTTGAAAATAGTTTAAATCTTGATGATGAATTAGAAGAATTGGAGCAAGGCTTTAATCTTTATAGCGCCGAATCATTCGCTTATTGCGGCTTCGAAGATTTTCAAAATGTATTGGAAAGTTTTGAAGATTTTATACGTTAGTCTTCATCCAAAATTGTTTAAAAATTGACTTAGATCAAGTACTGATTCGATCTCCACATAAATGATAAGGATTAGGAATAGAGTTTGATCCTGATCATTAGTTAAGAGAATGTGATGTCCTAAACTCAAGTTGAATTACAATGAAAGAGGACTTCTATTATGGCATTCTGGTTAGATCTAATGTTCGGAAATTGGATCGGTTTATTATCAATGATCGTGATCTTTTCCACAATGGGCATTGTGTCTTACATCTTATGGATGTTCGTACAGAAGTCTGCCCAAGAACCTGAAAAATAAGTAACTTGAGCAAAAAAAGTAATTCGCTTGCCTCGTGATACAAATACGTGACGGTCTAGTAAAATGCTATTGTCACGAATAGAAGCAGCTTGCCCAGTTGAATTAAGGTCCCCCCCCCTCAACCGCCTTAATTAGCTTCCATTGGCAAGCTGTATTTTTACGTCTGAAATGCATCATATGTGCTTTCAGTGCAAAAATTCGGTTCTACATTTCACAGTACATAACAAACAGAGATATAAATACCTCTATTTCAAAGTCGTGATGTACTTTTTTAATGAGAATATGAGGGAGTAAAAAGGGAGAAGCTAGGTGAGCTCTCCCTTATACAGTATTACTTAAGCAGCCTGTTTTCTTTGCTGCACTAAACTATGAATAAATGCGGGTCTAGCTTTTATCAATTGTTTCAATTCAAGCTCGTTTGGCTTTCCACTCGGTAAACGTAAAATTTGACGATTTAAATAGCTTCGAGCTTTTAACGTGATCTTAAAGTCAGCCGTAGGACCCTGAATCGCATAGTGTAATTCATTACCGATGCATTCTAGGATATGCGCATTCATTAAGCTTTTAACGGCAACGTCATCCTTCGGTAAGGTCAAGGTTGCACTGCTTTGTAAAAAGAATTCTCTGAGTACAGCTCTCTCAGTAGGGTCTAGATAGTGGATTTTATTTTCAATCGCAGTTGTCGCTTGCTTACTACTGTAGTGATTGATACCAATATCAAGTAAGTAGTCAAAAACTCGACTGCAGAAATACGCACAACCGATGACCAACCCTAAGCCCACAAAGTGGCTGTACGGTTGAATATGCTCATGTAATCCTAGTTTGCCTAGAATGTGCTCCGGTAAAAACAGAAGACTAGCGCATAACACAACTAGCCAAAGCATGGATCTTGACATCCATTGTTTTGAAAATATGCGTCCCGAGAAAAAGTTCAGTGAAGATAAAGTAAACTTGTTCATCTTTCTATCCAACTGCCATTAAAATGTTGTGTTGAATAGGAAGCATATTCTATGCCATTAAATAAAATGATTGATTTTACGCTTTAGCGGAAAGTTTCTTTAGTGCCTTACTTACAGCAACAAAACCGAAAGTGCCCGTTACCGTTGTGATTGCACCAAAGCCTGAAGCGCAATCCATTCGCATATTGCCGTCTGAACCTGATTTATTCGCACACACGGTACCATCTTCTTGTGGGTAAACTAATTGCTCTGTTGAGAAAACAGCATCTACGCCAAAACGACGACTGGTGTTTTTAGAGAAGTTATACTCACGGCGTAAAATATTTCTTACTTTTGCGAGTAGAGGATCTTGGTGAGTTTTAGCCAGATCACTCAGTTGAATTTTAGTCGGATCCATTTGTCCGCCTGCGCCACCGACTGTAACAATAGGTAATTTGGATCGCTTACACCAAGCAATTAAAGCGGCTTTTTGTTTCACTGCATCAATACAATCGATGACAAAGTCAATATTGCCACCTTGTTTCGCAGAAACTAAGTATTCATTCAAGTTATCGAGTGTAATAAAGTCTTCAATTTCATTGACGATACAATCTGGGTAAATCGCCTTGATACGATCAGCCATGACTTCCACTTTTGATTGGCCAATAGTGTCTTTCAGTGCATGAATCTGGCGATTAGTGTTGGTTACACAAATATCATCAAGATCGATCAGTGTGATTTGACCTATGCCAGAGCGTGCTAATGACTCAGCAACCCAAGTACCAACACCACCAATGCCAATAACTACAACGTGTGATTGGGAAAATTTTTCCAGTGCGGGCTGACCGTATAATCGACCGATACCGGCAAAGCGTTGAAGGTAAGGTTTTGAAAGTTGAAAATGTTCTGAGCTCATATAGGTAACGGATAATGGAAAGCGTATTTAAGGTTGGGCATTTTAGCTTAAGCGTATGAGATTGTCAGTGTTTGAGTAACTTGCTAGGATAAATAGCGATACCAATTACGGTAATTACAACCCATAAAACAATAATATTGAGACCTAATAATGTCAGATTTTAATGCTCTATACCCATGATACTTGAAGATGCATGTTTCAGGACTTTTTCAGCGCCAATTCTTTGAGGCGCATTAGCGAAGGAATATCGGGATTCTTTCGAGCTAGTGTAACAAAGAAGAATTGGCGCTTAGAAGTCCACGCAGTGCGAGTTGCACAGCTTGTTACTCTTCGTTGCCAGTGCTAACAATAGCTCACTATTGCCACACACTGTCGCCTTGATTAGCAAGTTGTGCATTCTCGCTGAAATCGAGCATCTTCAGGTATCATAATGGTATATATAACCGAGCTGTCTGGTTTGATATCCCTGTAGGCTGATTTGGATCGTGCCTGTGAGTTTTACCAACAAGTACTGGCTATCGAAGTAAAAAAAGAGAAGTTTGATAAGTTTGAGTTCGCTGTGTTCGAGCATGCTGAAGGCAATGGTGGTTGTTTAGTGCCTAACCCTGCGGATGTTTCTGATAAGGGTTTGATGCTGTACCTTAATGTTGATGGTCGTATTGCTGATGCTGAAACTAAAGTGACTCAATTTGGCGGTACAATTTTGCAGGCTACACATGCAATAGGCCCTCACGGTTGTCGTTGCATTATTCTAGACAGTGAGGGTAATCGAATCGTATTACATTCAACAACAGCATAAACTGCTTGTCACCCTTAACTATTTTACGAGCTTAATGAGTTGCCTGAATCGTTCGCCTTCGGCTACGTGTTGCAGCTCAAATAATGCTGATTCAACGTTAGATAAATTGGCACCGCAGTCGAGCATCATCTTTATGCCGCACACTTTATTTGTTTCTGTTCTCGATGAAATGGCGTCACGCACAATATGCGTTTGGAAACCGTTATTTTGTAAGTCTTTACAAGTCTGATAGACACAAATGTGTGCCTCAATACCCGCGACTAACAAGTGTGTTTTACCCGAGTGCTCTAGTGCTTGTTTAAAGTCATCATTTTTCCATGCACTAAAATGCTTTTTAGCTATCGGCTGGACATTAGGAGTTAAGAGTTCGGCGATATCATTGGAAGTATTACCAATTTTTTCAGGGATTTGTTCTAGCCAAAAAATGGGGATTGCGAGTAGCTCAGCACCTTTGATTAGAGTTTTAATCTTTTCATGAAGTAGCTTACTTTCAAACATCATTTGTGCAAGCTTTCCTTGTACATCCATGATGACTAAAGCAGAGTTATAGAGGTTTATAAGGTCACTACGATAATTTGCTTCCATCGGTTATCTCCTAAAAGTCGATTCTCATTTTTGATGAAATATTAAACATAAATTAATTTACCATAAAGGGGGGATTCATGTAGAGGTGTTAAAGTAAGAGTATGTTAATTTATTTACTAGGCAGTTATGGCAGCATCCATTCAAAGCACTAAAGGTTCCATTCAGCCTGAGTATGTTTATAAAAAGCAAGATGAAGCCAATACAACTTATGTTGTGGGTGTGACCATCTTTCCAAAAGATGGTGATCAGTTTCAGGCCGAATACCAAGCCAAGCATGTTCGCACCGAAGCTGGGATGTTTTGGAATGTATCTAATCACAACGAAGCTAGAAACTATCCAGCCAAAGTAAAGACCTATCCAGCCAAAGTGAAGACCTTTCCATATGAAACTAAGGACTATTCGATTGGAGATAAAGGAGAAGATATCCCAAGTAAATTTGATGTCTGTGAGTCACACTCTAGCTCTGTGAAGACCTTTTTTAAAGGACTCATTAACAAACTTAAGGTTTGGCTAGACGAATTTAGAGATGATTTTAATGGAGATGGATTCGAATCTACTGATCATTGGTCTAGAACAATGCAAAATTACTATAGAGATCATTCTGGTGAAATCGAAAATATGAAAAAACTCGTTGCAGTTGAGACGGAAGCTGTTCCTGAACAAGTTGTCGAAGGAATGCATTATATATATCAAGACCAAATGCTACTACAGATACCTTGTGAGGCAGGTAAAGTTATTGAATAAGCTCCTGAGAGTAAACTCATCTCAGGAGCTAAAGAGAAGGGTGTTAATCTTCACTATCACCTAATGAAAGCAAGGTCGCATTACCACCGATTGCCGTGATATTGTTAGTACGAGTCTTTTCAGTCACAAAACGAGTTAAATAGTGTGGGCCGCCAGCTTTAGGGCCAGTGCCTGACAACCCTTGACCACCAAATGGTTGTACGCCCACTACCGCACCAATTTGGTTACGGTTGATATACACGTTACCCACATCCACTTTATCCGCAATTTCTAAGGCATGACCTTCATTACGGCTGTGAATACCAAGCGTTAGACCAAAGCCTGTGCTGTTGATGTCATCAATGACTTTTCCTAAATCTGCACTTTTGTAACGAATAACATGCAAAATTGGACCAAAGTGTTCTTTCTCAAGCACTTTAATTGAATCAATTTCAACGGCAGTGGGTGCAACAAAGTGACCATGCTCAGTGCCCGCAGGTAAATCGACTTGCTTAATTAACTTGCCCACTTGCTGTATATGCTCAATATGCGCATTTAAATTGGCTTTTGCTGTCGCATCAATTACGGGGCCAACGTCAGTTTTAATAAGCCCTGGGTGACCAATGCTTAACTCATCCATCGCCCCTTGCATGACATCAAGCACCCGCTCGGCGATATCGTCCTGAATATACAACACTCGAAGCGCAGAACAGCGTTGACCTGCACTGGTAAATGAAGAACCAACCACATCGTTAACGACTTGCTCAGGTTGTGAGGTTGAATCAACCACCATTGCATTTTGACCGCCAGTCTCCGCAACCAGAGGAATAATGGCTCCGTTACGATTAGCAAGAGTGATATTAATGCGTTTAGCGGTGCCAGTAGAGCCAGTAAAACATACACCGCCAATGCGTTCGTCAGCGGTGATTTTAGCACCAACAGTAGCACCTGTACCTGGTAGGAATTGCAGTACGTTCTTCGGAATACCCGCTTCATGAGCCAGTTGAACGGCACGATAACCAACAATACAAGTTTGCTCTGCTGGCTTGGCAATAACCGTGTTACCCGTGGCAAGAGCGGCTGTGATTTGACCTAAGAAAATTGCTAATGGGAAGTTCCAAGGGCTGATACACACAAAGACACCACGACCTTGCAAGAATAACTCGTTGAGTTCACCTGTTGGCCCAGGCATAACTTCAGGTTGAGCCATCATCTTTTTAGCATTGATTGCATAATAACGGCAGAAGTCGACTGCTTCACGCACTTCATCAATACCGTCTTGTACGCTCTTACCCGCTTCACGAGTACATAGTGCAATCAGCTCTTCACGGTTTTCTTCCAGTAAGTCGGCTAATTTTTGCAGGGCATTTGCACGCTCTTCGACTGGTGTACGAGTCCATGCATCAAAAGCACTGTGTGCAGAACTCATCGCTTGTTCAATGGCTCGATCGTCAGCATAGGTAATTTGACCGACGATTTCACGGTTATCAAACGGGCTCAAAACGTCTAGGTTATCACCTAAAAGAGTTTCACCATCAACGATTGGCCCAGCAAACCATTTCGTTTCTTTATACTGCTCTAAAGCTTTAAAAAATGGCTCAGATTCAGAAGCAATGTTCATATTCATTCCCTTGGAGTTTTTGCGCGCTTCACCAAAAATATCTTCTGGTAGAACAATCTTATTATTAGCGAGGGTTTTAAAACGTTTAAGCGTTGATAACGGATGAACGACTAATGAATCAATCGGCGTTTTAGGATCAACCAACTTATGTACGAAAGAGGTGTTCGCCCCGTTTTCAAGTAGACGACGAACCAAGTAAGGGAGTAAGTCTTTATGGGCACCAATCGGCGCATAAATACGAACGGTTTTTACCCCCGCTTCTGCAAGAATTGTGTCATAAAGTTCTTCACCCATGCCATGTAAACGCTGGAATTCATACTGGCGATCGCCAGCCATATCAGTAATGCTGGCTACGGTTTGTGCATTATGAGTCGCAAATTGAGGGTAAATATAGCCACGGGTTTTTTCCGATAGCAGATAACGAGCACAAGCAAGATAAGAAACATCTGAGCCTGATTTGCGAGTATAAAGCGGGTAGCCACTTTCGCCGTTTTCTTGTGCCCATTTCAGCTCACTATCCCAATAAGCGCCTTTTACTAAGCGTAATGGGATTTCATCACCTTGCGCTTTGGCCAATTGATTGAGCCAAACTAATACCGGTAATGCGCGTTTGGAATAGGCCTGAACCACAATACCCAATTGTCCCCAGCCTACAGCCGCTTCAGATTGATAAAGCTTTTGGAATAACTTGAGTGAGAGTTCAAGGCGATCGGCCTCTTCAGCGTCGATTTGAATACCTACATTTACACTGCGTGCAATATTGATAAGCTCAATCACACGATCATAAAGTTCGGTAAGTGTACGATCGGTATTCGCTACTTCATAACGTGGATGCAGTGCGGTGAGTTTAATCGAAACGGTAGGGCGAGGTGCTTCGGCTTCATTGTAATTTGGGCTGCCTAAAGCACGAATCGCATCAGCGTAATCATTAAAATACTTTTTAGCATCTTTGAGGGTTAAAGCCGCTTCACCCAGCATATCGTAGCTGTGGGTATAACCCAATTTACGTTTGCTTTCGCTGTTTTTTAAGCCTTCCTTGATGGTACGGCCAAGCACGAATTGCTTACCCATGATTTTCATCGCCGCAAGCATGGCTTGGCGGATAACAGGTTCGCCTAAACGATTGACCAGCTTGCCTAAAAGGCCACTGGGTTTGCCATCGACGCTTTGATCAAGCTTAACGATTTTTCCTGTTAGCATTAAGCCCCAAGTCGAAGCGTTAACCAGAACTGAATCACTTTGCTTGATGTGTTTATCCCACTTGGCGCCAGAAAGCTTGTCTTCAATCAATGCGTCGGCAGTGGCAGAATCTGGGATGCGTAACAGTGCTTCAGCAAGACACATTAAAATAATGCCTTCTTGCGTTTCAAGACTGTACTGTTGAAGGAAAGCATCGATGCCTACCATCAATCCTTTTTTCTCATATTGTCGTACTTTATGAACTAAATCATGTGCACGCTGAGTTACACGATTAATTTCAGTTTCCGATGACGGAACCAGTTTAATCAACTCAGACAGGTATTGTTCCTCGTCAACTACATAGTTATCAGTAATTGCTTGAAACAACTCAGAGAGGTTAGCTTGGTCAAAATGACCCGCTAGAACTTCACTCGCTTTGAACATAGTTATGCTTCCATCTAGGCCCATGCAGGGCACTGTGCGCTATTATTATTCGAGTCCGTTTGGATTAATACGACGTATTGTTGAACTCGGTTTTGTATACAATATTAGAAATTTTGCGGATTATACCTGCAAAATGTGATTTAGAACACTATTTAAAACGGCAATATTGGCTTTGTTTGATCTGTATGGGTTTTGGTTTTTTAGGCTGGTGAATAAAGCTTAATCATCTCTTTGTCATTAATTTAATTAGGCTTGATTAAAAAGTAATAAAATATTCAGAAACATACTCAGTGTAAATGAGGTCATTATGGCTACAGCCACTAGTAACCCCATAGCTAATGAAAGAACCGTTTATAGCACGATGAATACATATATACCCATATACCTGAAGATGCTCGATTTCAGCGAGAATGCACAACTTGTTAATCAAGGTGACGGTGTGCGGCAATAGTGAACTATTGTTAGCACTGGCAACGAAGAGTAACAAGCTGTGCAGCTCGCACTGCGTGGACTTCTCAGCGCCAATTCTTCTTTGTTACATTAGCTCGAAAGAATCCCGATATTCCTTCGCTAATGCGCCTCAAAGAATTGGCGCTGAAAAAGTCCTGAAACATGCATCTTCAAGTATCATGGGTATATTCGGGAGAATGAAGGTAAAGCTGCAATTAAATCAGGTTTTATAGGACATTTAATCATCAATTCAGGCTCAGAAGGTAATGCTTTGCGGGACTATAAATTAACGATAGTTGCGGAAGATGGAAAACTTAAAGCTACAGGTGCAGCAAGAGATGCTGTTGGCTGGAAAATCGCAAGTACTTTAAATTATTTCAGGGCAGGTATAACTTCTATCATTCCTAACCGATTCAATTTTGAAGAATATCAAGTGGGTAAAACAAGTGAGGCACTGGTCTCAAAATTTAATGCCCTTGTCACACAAGGTGATATCTATAAAAATATGCCTGGGGCTGCTAAAAAGTAGAGCACTTAAATAAGTGCTCTACTGGATACTTAGAGCTCTTACCAACTTGTCTTACGCTTTCTTCCTGGTTTTGGGAAATAAGCTAAGATGAGTCCAATTAATAAACCTACTCCAGCAATCATGCCGCCTTCACGCCAGAAGCGATACTTTTCATCTTGATTGGCTGTTAACAGTTGCTGTTGGACTGTCGCAAGACTGCTTTCTGCCGTTTTGCGAGCTTGAATCGCTGCAGCCAATTGTTGTTCAAGTTCTGACGTATTTTGTGACGACAGAGCGCTGACAGCTTTTACGGTAGTTAACTCTTTTTGTAAGTCATCTATTTGTTGCTGTAATTTAGGTTCTGTAATTCTAAATGTTGGATCTTTTACAATCATTTTTGATTGAATCCAACCTTCTCGACCTTTGTTGTCAATGACTTTAGAAAAGCCACCTTGTGCTTCAGGGAGAAGAGTTACTTTTCGTCCAGCTGCTACGCTGCCAAGGATTTTATATTGTGAGCCCGGGCCTGAGTGTAAATAAACATAAACATTTTCAGAGATATAGCGAGTTTCTTCGGCTTGTAACTGAAAAGGAAGAACTAAAAAGCACAGTGATAGAGCAAGCTTTTTTAACACAAATACGATCTCAATCGAAAATACAATAATTGTAATGCTATGGATTTGTTGCACTTAATGCAAGAGGGAAGCATGAATGCTTCCCTCTTAAGTGTGATTAATATCAAGTAACGCTTTCTTAGTTAAAGATACCTTTAATCATAAAGAAGAACATAATTGATAAAGCAGCACCAGCAGGGAGTGTGATGACCCAAGATACAACAATGTTACGAACCACACTTAAGTTAATCGCTGCAATACCACGTGCCATACCAACACCTAATACTGCACCCACAAGAGTTTGTGTAGTAGAGATTGGTAAACCAGTACCTGAAGCGATAACTACAGTAGAAGCAGCTGCAAGCTCAGCAGCGAAACCACGGCTTGGAGTTAAGTGAGTAATGTTCTTACCAATGGTTTGCATCACTCGCTTACCAAAGATAGCCAAACCTAATACGATACCGAAAGCACCCAAAGGTAGAATCCACCAAACAAGCGCTGCTTTTTTGGTGATTTCACCACCAGCTTGAATAATTGACACAACAGCCGCTAATGGACCAATCGCATTTGCTACGTCATTTGAACCATGTGCAAACGCCATACAACAAGCCGTTACAACCATCAATATAGCAAATACTTTTTCAACGTTACCAAAGTGATCGTTCTTGTCTGCATTTTCATCCATCTTAAGACGACCAATTGCCATTTTGCCAACAAGGCCAACGATAACCGCAATCGCAACTGCGAGGGTATAAGCTTCAACGGCTGTGAAATTTAAGCCAATATGCTTAAGGCCTTTCGTTATCGTTACCAAAGACATTACAAAGCCAGCAAAGGCCATGTATAAAGGCACATAACGTTTAGCATTCGCCAATGGATTCTCTGTATTGAAAATCAGTTTCTGTACACTTTGGAAAATTAAAAATGCGATAAAGCCAGAGATTGCTGGAGTGACGATCCACGAACCTACGATACCACCAACTTTGCCCCATTCAACCGCATCTGAACCAACACCCACTGCGGCGAAACCGACAATCGCACCAATAATAGAGTGAGTGGTTGATACAGGCCAGCCTAAAGCAGAAGCGAGCACTAACCATAAGCCTGCTGCAAGTAATGATGCGATCATACCGTAGACTAATAACTCTGGTGCATCAACAAAATACGCAGAATCAATAATACCTTTACGAATTGTACTGGTTACTTCGCCACCCGCTAGGTAAGCCCCAGCAAATTCAAAGATCATTGCGATAATGATCGCTTGTTTAATTGTGATTGCACCAGAACCGACAGAAGTTCCCATTGCATTTGCTACATCGTTGGCACCGATACCCCATGCCATTAAAAATCCGAAAGCAGCCGCAAAAGCAATAAGCCATGGGCCATTGGTGACTAATACATCAACCATTTTTATAAACCTTGAAAACTAGTTAGACACGGGCGAGCATAAGCTCAAGACGAGAACCGACACGCTCAGCTAAATCGGCTAAATCACCAACCCACTCGATGATTTTATATAAAAACATAACATCGACGGCATTCATGTCAGACTCAATCGCAAAAAGTTGGCGTCTTAACTGAATTTGTATATCATCCGTGTCATCTTCGATGTTATCGAGTTCATGGATCATCTTTGCTACTAGATCGACTTCACGTCCACGGAAACCGGCTTCTAGTAAATCATCCAACTCATTGATTGCTTCTTTTGCCATAGAAACAGCATCTAAACAACGTGTTAAGTAGGCAAAAAAGAGTTCTTGAAGATCTTCTGGAATGGTCATGTTTCTACCAATAACACGTCCAGAAATGTCTTTTGCTTTGTTAGCGATTTTATCCTGCTGAGTGACTAACTCAAGAAGATCGGTACGCTCAACGGGCATGAACAAACCGCCAGGGAGTTGAAGGCGAATGTCACGCTTTAAAACATCAGCTTCACGTTCAGTCATGCTGATAGTTTTACGACGTTTAATCGCTTCATCCCAGTCGCCTTTGTTTGCGGCTTGGAAGAATGGTGTAAGTTCCGATGCGCAATCGAATACTTTATCAATGTGCTCTTGAAGAGGCTTAATTGGCGATTTTGCAAACACGCCTAAAATAGAGTTTACTGGCATTGCCGTGTACCTATTTAATTTGAAAATATCCAATTTACCTAATAAGGTATCGGGTATTTCCCGCTTATGGCTATTTTGGTTATTCCACCTATGTGGAAAAGCGGGCGAATGTTAACCTAAGCATTCGCATTTTGAAACTGTGTTTTCACAATTGAGCCGATTAATTTTGCTTATTGTGCACTTGTTTCGCTCAAAAAAACAGCGGTCGAGTGTTTTTCCAACTCAGATTCATTTTTTGCGACCGTTTCGTTATCGCATGTGGCATTTTGACGACCAAATATGACAGCAATGTTACATTGTGTCGTTAAGATGACAGAAAAAAGAATGTTTGATTACAATTTGTTCAAATTATGACTATTGAAACTGAAGTAAAACTACTGATAAATGAAAATGACGCTCAGCGTGCAGCAGACGTTATTCATAAAAAGCTCAATTCGAAGTATGTTGGCGTCAAACAACTAGTAAACCAATACTTTGACACCCGCTCATTGACGTTGAGAGCTTGGGATATGGGACTTCGCATTCGACAAGTGGATACACACAAAGAGCAAACATTGAAAACGGCAGGAAAAGTTGTAGGTGGATTGCATAAACGGCCAGAATTTAACGTAGATATCCCGTTTTCGTTTATCCATCCGCAATTGTCGCTTTTCCCTAGTGAGATTTGGCCAAGTGATGCCAATATTCAAACGACTCAAGCTGAACTGATCATGCTATTTGAAACTAATTTTTTACGAAAAAAATGGTATGTAGAATTTGAACAAAGTGAAATAGAGGTCGTATTAGATATCGGAAAAATCATTGCTAACGATAAAGAGAGTCCAATTTCAGAAGTTGAACTCGAACTGATTCGAGGTTCGGAAGAAGATCTTTTGTCTTTGTCTGAAGCGCTGAGCTCTTGGTTAGAGGTAAAAGCTGGTTCAGAGAGTAAAGCGAAAAGAGGCTATGATCTTCTCAAAGCGAGTTGATATAAGTTCAATAAAATGAAAATGGCATAACTTGTTATGCCATTTGTTTTACTAAATTAACACTTGCCCATCTCATCAGTTCCACTCTATTTCTTGAGTTTGTTTTTCTAAAGATAGAAGAAATATGTGCCTTCACCGTGTGTTCACTAATTTGTAATTTTTCTGCAATCTCTTTATTGCGAGCACCATTGAATGCAAGCTTGATGATAGTGATTTCTCTGGAGGTTAAGTTTCTAGGCAGCGGAACGTGTTTATTTGGTTGATTAAAGGTGATGATTCGATCTGAGCTTTTAATGAGCATTCTCACCGTTTCACTCAGTGACTGCCTATCAAACCATAATTCGCCCTTGAGCAGCTTAGTAAGACTCGACATGATCAGATCCATACTGATGTCACTGTAAAGTAAGCCTTGAACACCGAGTAAGATTGCTGCACTTTCAGAAATGGTATTACGCTCAGCTTGATACAAAGCAATGGGTAATTCATTAATCAGTTTGTGTGCTTCAATAGGGATACCATCTTGATCCAGTTGCATTCCTTTTTGCGGAATCAAACACAAAGCTTGATGATTGTTTGCAAATTCGGGGATTTCGGATGGATCATTGATTACAGTAACAGTAATGCCGAACGACTCAGCTAAAGCCGCCAAATAGCATGGTTCATCTGATTGATGTAGAAACAGTAATTCCTTTACTTGTTCCATTTCATTTGCTCCCTAAACGAAATACTTATTATTGATAATTCACTTTACTAATGAATTCTTATGCTTATAAATTAACCATTATGTTTATAAGCTAGCATAAAATATACATTTGTAAATGTGGATATAGGTATCTGTATGATTAAGAAGAAAAAAGCTATTTAAGTTGTTCTTTTAGGCTAGCTATTTCAGCTATCATTTGAGCTTGGTTGCGTTCCATTTGCTCTTGATTCGCTTCCATACGCTTTAAAGCTTGTTGCAGTTCAGACTTGATTTGCTCTTGATGTGCTTCTTGTTGTTCTTTGATTTTATTTTCATCGGGGGCAACAAAGATTGACGCCATATAACCAGAAACCACACCAAAAAAACTCACACCAGAAATGATAACTAGACCACCAATGATATGACCTACTGTAGTCACAGGGTAATAATCACCATAGCCTACGGTGGAAATTGTGACTAATGCCCACCAAATTGCTTGTTCCGCAGTATGAATATTGGCACCTTTTGCGCCACTTTCAACCAACAAAATGACAACGGATGCTATCGCAAGAATGGTAACCACAGCCACTAGGAGACTGGCCATCGTCGCTTCTCTTTTCTGTTTTACTAGAGGGAGCAAGATAGAACGGCTGGCACGAATTAAACGAACTACCCTTAAAATTTGAAAGATCCGTGCGACTCGAAGTGGTTCAACAGCAGGCACACTGGCGATGAGATCTATCCAGTGTTGTTTAAAATAACGTCGTTTGCTGTCTGCACGAAAAAAACCATAGAAAAAATTAGTGATAAAAATGAGACAGATACCTGTATCAATTAACATCAGTAATTTATGGGTTTGTGGATCTAACTTTCCAAAGGTGAGTGTGAGCATAATGATCACAGCAATGAGGGATAACAGCATCATTGCTAATTCAAATGGAGAAGGCCCCTCAAATTTATCTTCGAGCCATTTCTTATTGATCATTACTCAAGTCCTTTGGAGCTGTGCTTAGGTTATGCGTTTTCGTCAGATACGAAATTCACTAAATCGTCGAGTACGCGCTTTTTGATTTCCAGTTGCGAATCAGATTCTAAACCGTACTTCTCAGCGAGAATAACATAATCATTAGGACTAAGTGATACTGTTAGGCGAGGACGTTTAGGTCGTTTAGACACAGATAAACCGAGAATCGTCCGAATTTGATCTGAAGGGCTAACTCCAGCATCAAGGGCCGCTTTTCGGATGGAATATTGGAAGTGTTCGTCTAAATCAAAAGCAACTTGTGTTGCTTTAGCTGCTATTTGGTTTTGTTGCCATTGCTCTGGCAAACTGTTTTTGGTTTTACTCATATTTGGAAAGCGCTACCTATGCCTGAATAATGTTGATCAGTTTATGTCATATTCTGTCAATTTTACCAAAAAACAGTACTTATGCCAGAAAGAGATGCTCCCTCGTTTTTATATCGGCCAATATTCACGAATATCTGTGACTGGACGATAAAGCACTAGGCTTACTTCGGTTTCCCCACCTTCATAGACTTCAATATCTAATGCATAACTTTCTGTGTCATCCATCAGTTGATAGCTTTCAAAAGGATCACCTTGGTTTTCATTTTCAGATTGAGAAGGACGACTTTTTCGATAATCTTTAGGATGATAATAGCCGAAATCAGCAAAAGAGGTTTGACGATAGTGTTGTCCAAGCCACTGACTGAGTTCCTTAATTGGATGATTTTCGATAACCGAAAGTTCAGCTTCGCCAGGCTCTTCAAATATTTGACTAAAGCTTTCCATATCAAACAGCTGCTCAACCTTGTCACGTGACACTTTTATTGAAAGTGCTAAATACACTTCGTCATCTTTATCTAGGGTAAGAAAGATAGCTTGATTATCAATGCCTTTCAGCTGCCATTCTGTGACACGGCGATGTTCGTATTCGTAAGTATTAACGGCTTCAACTTTAAGTTGCTTACCTTTGAGCTGCGAAGGTAATGCAAAGCTGTCGTCAAGTGTGATCATATCACCAATGATAAGATCGTCAGGTTGAGTTAACTCACGTGAAGTTACTTCTTCTGTTTTTGAAAACAATGATTTGAAAAATCCCATCGTAAGTTCACTCCTGAAATGAATAGTATTAAGTATTGGGGGTTGTTTTTGTACTCAATACTGAGTTGTTAACTTTTGATTGATAAAAGAAAAAGCTTGGAACAGCAAGCATCATGAAACCACAAAGTGCACATAGATAATTGCCATCTTTTATTCCCAAAATGATGCCCAATAAGGCGATCACTAAAATAAATAATTGTGTAAACAATTTCAAACTCCATTTACGAAACTGAAAAATAAAACAGCGACTTAATGCAGGATGGTTGGGAGACGGCCTGCATAAGTCGCAAAAACCAATCCAATAACCAGTGGAAGAGTTAAAAGTTGGTATAGGGTGAGGGAGATTCGGCAAGAGATAATGAACGGCCTCTTACCTTGCTTTCCCTCAAGAGCAATGGATTTGGTGTTAACCTTTTTTGGCTTTCAATCTATCTAGAACGGCACTGGCATCAGATTTCTTTTCACTAATACCCGCTTCAGCTAACTTAGCTTGTAAAGACTTATCACTGTTTTCATCTTCAAGTGTTTCTGAAGCTTTTAGCTTGTCGTCAAACTGTTGCTGACGCGCTTTGATGCGCTCTAATGAATCTTTAGCGTTCATCAGCTTCGAGTTGCTAGACGCAAAAGAATCTGTGATAGTCGCTGTCGCTTTTTGTACGCTTTCAGTGGTTTTCACCATGCTAAGCTGACGTTGATAATCAGAAAGCTGTCTTTCAGTTTTCTTCACTAACTCTTTTAAGCGTGCAGCATGCTGGTTATAACTGTCATTTGCTGATTGCTGCTCAGACAATTCTTGATCAAGCTGTGCAATTTTTTCAGCTACTTCAAGTGCGAGCTCTTCATTTCCTTGCTCAAGTGCTTGAGTTGCATAACCTTCATGCTCTTCAACGCTACGTTTTAGGCGTTCAATTTCACGGCTGGCTTGCATTTCTTTTGCCATGACGTCCGTTAGCTCACGCTTAGCGTTCGTTAAGTGTTTCTTCGCATCACGAATTTCTTGCTCGAAAATACGGGTTGAGTTCGCATCTACGATGCTTTCACCGATTTCAGTAGCGCCGCCACGAAATGCGGTTAGGATTTTATTTAAAATGCCCATGGTATTACTCCTTATTTCAGATAGGCGACCATTTCGTCGATGACTTCAATACAGTTGTCGGATAAAACCGCCACTTCTTGTTCAATTTCGTTCATGCTTGAGTTGAGTGATAATGCTCCGTACACCACGTATTTTTCGTCAACTTTAGCAAATGCTGACAGTGGCATTGGGATATTCAATTCAAGCATGGTTTGGAACATTTCTGTTCGTTTTTCTAGGACGACTTCACTCTCATCCCACAGGTAACTGATGCACAACACTTGGTTCTCTGTTACCGAAATAAACACCGGAATTTCTTCTCGGTCTACTACGTTTACTTGTAGTACTTCAACTTCACCGTCAATCGGTATGCAATCAAAAGTAAAACCAGTTTGCCCTTGATCGCCAAGTCCATTTAAATAATTCGCAATCGTGTGAATGTTCATGTTTATCCTTGTTGACATATTATGTCTTGAGTTCAACTTTAGCAACTAGACATAATATGTCAAGCGCTTTTTTTTGATTCTTTTATTTTTTCTTTTGTCATCCCATAAAAGGCAGGAAATGACGTCACGACAGTTTAGTTTGTCGGCAGCCTCAGTGTATTTTTGGTCGAAATACAATCACTGACATGACCATTAATTAAATACATCAACATCTTGCTCCTGTGCCCACGCTTTTTGGTGGTATCGATAGAGCTGCAATGACCCTAAAACATTAGGCTTAACATTATTAGCATTTTGATAGAAGTTCCCCGGAAATTCAAAAGCAGCACGTGCTAAAGACGGTGTTAACCATTCTTCTTTTATAGGGAATTGCTTTACTTGTTCCAGTCTAGTTTTAGGTTTTTTCCCGCTCAAGGTTGCAATCGTCCAACCCCATTCACCAAAGCTCGGCACGTTGTGGTGATATTGCTGAACCTGAAACCCTGTAGAAGACAACGTTTTACCTATAGAAATAAAGGCGTTTTTTGCATGGTAGGGTGAGGTTGATTGTATATTAATCGCACCGTCAGCACTGAGAAGCTCTTTAAGCTTGCGATAGAACACATCAGAATACAGCTTATTTAAATCTGGATGGCTTGGATCAGGTAGATCAACAATGATGGTGTCATATTTCTTTTGGCTTTTAATTAATTTATCGACACCATTGAAGGCATCATCAAACATCAGTTTCAAACGAGAGTCGTTTAGCGCATCACCGTTTAATTGGCGTAGAGCTTTACTTAATTCAGTTGGCATTGCGGCGGTATTGCTGGCAAATAACTTAATTAACTCACCATCTAAGTCCATTAATGTAACGTGTTTGGGGTTCCATTTTAAAACTTGCTTTAGACCCAGGCCATCACCACCGCCAATGATCAAAATATTATCGTGTCTTGGGCTGATAGCCATGACAGGGTCGA
The DNA here is from genome assembly GCF_016900895.1 of Parashewanella hymeniacidonis. Taxonomy (GTDB): domain Bacteria; phylum Pseudomonadota; class Gammaproteobacteria; order Enterobacterales; family Shewanellaceae; genus Parashewanella; species Parashewanella hymeniacidonis. The sequence continues at coordinate 9,265 of NZ_JAFEUN010000013.1, read as the reverse complement.
CCAAAAACGAGTGATAAATATGTTCATCTTCACTGGAAAATTGCAAACGACCATTGATGTACATCGAGTAAACAGGTTCAAGACCGCTTCCTCGAAGGCGTTCAGTAAACGTCAATTGCTGAAACCGAGTCGCTTGGCTGTGAACGACTTTGTCTTTATATAATAAATTATTAAAACCTTGTTGCCAGTCGGGGCCAAAAGTCGCTAACGCGAGCAATAGAAAGCTGGCTAAAACGTGCCCAACAACTAATAAAGAAAAGTGTTTAATACGATCACGGAAACGGAATAAAAACACAAAGCCTGCAATTAAATTAGCACTGGCGGTTAAGGTTGCTGCGAGCTCAATGTCCATTGCGAGCATAAAGCCAACCCAAATAGCGGCACCAGCTCCTGCACCAATATAGTCGGCACCATAAATGGTTCCGGCGTTATGCAGTAAATGCTCTTCAGACAGCGATTGTCTGACTCGAGCAATCAGTGGGATCTCCATGCCTATCATTAAACCAAGAATCGTTCCCCATACATAAGGAAGATACTTGACCATGGCCTGCATAGTTTGAATGCTGCCACCATCGGGTAGTTGATCGGGCGGTAAATTAAACGTAGTAGCAATAATTTGCGGAAACTCAGAGGTGAAACCGATAACCGCTGCAGTGATCAAAATGGCACTCGAACCACAGATGGCCACAATTAATTCAAGCGTTGCAAAACCCGTAAAAGCATCTTTAATTTTACGGGCCGCAAATGCGCCTAACCCCATTGAGACAATCATAATGCCTATCATGGTGTAAATTGCGGCTTCAAGTGCACCTAAAATACGACCTGCATAATGGGAAAGCAGGTATTCGTATATCAGACCACAAGCAGCAAGAACGCCCATGATCAGCAGTAACAACATATCATCAATTCGAGACAATGATTGTCTCGAATTTGATGAAATACTCACAGTTTGTGTCATAGTTTGCTTATGCCATTAATGCCGTAAGAATTAATGCAACAGAAATACTGATCGCCATTTCAATCGAAGCTAAACCAACATTATGTTGTTGTTCAACTTCAACGGTACGATTGATTTTCGAAAGTACTACCGATTTTACAATGCCTTGTAAGACCGACAATACAATCAACATCACAATAGAAAAGACTAACCAAGCGATGAGGTTACTGACATATGCGTGAGGTAAAAATTCGATAAAGTGGCTTGCAGCGTTAAAGCTTAATCCCATCGCAATCATATAACCAACATGCCTAACAGCGAGAGCGACATTGCCTTGCCGAAGTGCTTTTTGGAATGAGTTGCCTTGATTGCGTTTTGCAAAGCTGTATTCACGCCAGCGAGTCAGCAGTACTAACATTAATTGCGAGATAATAAAGCTACTAAAGATAGCAATAAAGGTCACAAGTGTTAGGTCTTCTGCCCATAATAACGTAGCACGAATGATGATAGCCGTAGCAATAGAGGCGCCCGCATCTACAATTGCGACTGACACATTTCCGCCTAAAATACTTTCGGTTTTATTAAACTCATTCAGTGCAACTTTGTCATGCAATAGACGCCCAAGCTTGATTAAAATGATGCCACAAACACCATAAGCGGTTAAACCAATTGCTTCGGTTGAGAAGTTATGAGCCGCTTCGCCGGTAATGGCTCCAGTTAATACAATACCCAAAGCAGCGATGGCACCAGCGGTACTGACACCAAAAGCGAAATTATCTTTTTCAGCGAGTTCATGGTTGCTGTTGACTTTTGCACTCCAACCTAATAAATAGCGCATTAATGTCAGCAGCAACATCGCAATGCCAAGATCAATCAATAGGATGATCAGTAAATCTTGTGTGAGGCCATATTCCTGTAGTGAAAACATAATCTTTCCTTACTTACCGCGGCGAACGCCACGTGATGTTCTGCTTGATGAATTTCGGAAACCGCTGCTAGTGCTTTTTGCGCTGTTTGAATAATTAGAGCGGAATTTACTGCCTGAACTTTTAAAGGACTTTTGTGCAGCTTGACTTGAGCGACTTAAACTACTCGAACCAGTTCGAGTCTTCGCGTAGGGACTTTTAAACTGACGGCCTTGATTATTAAAACGCTTTTTAGTGTTTTGATATAACTTGTCTTGGCGCTTATGCTGTTTGGGTGATGTGTAGCGGTTACGTCCGTAATCACCGTAATAACTGTAACCACGGCGGCTTGACCAGTTGTTATAATAAATTGGGCGATGAAACAAGTTAGAGAACATGGAGTACATGCCATACCACGCCCAAAATGATGTACCACTGCTGTTAGTTTGCCAGCTACCATAAGACGGATTACCGACCAGTTGACTGCCAGCACCAAAGTCTTCTGAGCCATTAGCAAGTAATTCAGAAGCTTTACTCATGGCATTAATGCGAGCTAAAGCTCCGTCTGACATATCGGCAATAGCATTTAACGGATCAGACAGCATGTCGTTATATAAGCTTGGGTCCGCTGCCTGATAGATATTCTCGACTTCATTCAGTTGGGCATCTAAGTCGATGAAATTACTCGCTTCGCGAGAATCTTGCATTCGACGTTTTAACCCCTGATAGATAGGGCCTTCGGTAGTTGCATCAAGAGAGAGTTGTTCAAGCAGCGGCGAAAGTTCAGGTCTTTTCGTTTCTAAAACTTCCGCATACTGTTTTAACAGCACTGCATTACGAATTTTTCCGCTGTTTATCTCTGATGCGAGAGCATCAATGCGATTGGCGGCTAATTGTTGATATTGAGCAATTTTGTCGGGTCTATCATCGCCACAGCCTGACAATCCAATGATGGAAAGTAACAGAAGGCTAGATAAGAGCACCCGTTTTAGCATTCCTGCCATATGAGCTCCAAAATATAATCAGTATTAAACACTGAATTTGCTTATTGCTAATGGCCTTTTTTAAGATTGACCATTAGGATCAAAAGATAGATATATCACCAATGACATAATATGTCGAATAAAAGGTGTTACCAAAGATTATGACCTCTGAAGTTAACGCAAACAAGCCTTTATCAAAAGATGTAAAGCAACTAGCAGCTGCTCGTTTGGAAGAGCTAAGTCAGAAAGCACCTGATGTGCTTGCTTCAATGTCTTCTGAACAGCGATATCAGCTTGAAGCCGTGCTAGGCTTGAGTGATTTCGTCTATGGTCAGTTGTCCCGACATCCACAGTGGATACCGGCCATTGTGAATGAAGTTTTAGAAGATGATCGCTGTTTATTTTATCGAGGCATTCTGCAAAAAAAATTATCTGAGATTACCGATATTGAGCAAGCTAAAAAAACATTACGAAACTTTCGTAATCGACATATGGTGTCTATTGCTTGGCGAGATTTTTTAAATGTCGGTGATGTGAAGCAATCGTTAGTGGACCTTTCTACATTAGCGGAAGTAACGATTTTAGTAACGAGAGATTGGCTATTTGATCTGCTTTGCAACCGCTATGGCACGCCAGTTAACTCAGATGGTGAAACACAAAAACTCGTGATTATTGGTATGGGAAAACTTGGTGGTGGGGAACTGAACTTTTCTTCTGATATTGATTTGATTTTTGCATTCCCTGAAGCAGGCTTCACTCAGGGCGGTCGAAAACAGCTCGATAATCAACAGTTTTTCACCAAGATGGGACAAAAATTGATTGCGCTATTAGATCAAGTCACTGTTGATGGGTTTGTCTATCGAGTTGATATGCGGTTACGACCTTACGGTGATAGTGGTCCTTTAGTCTTTAGCTTCAATGCACTTGAGCATTACTATCAAGATCAGGGACGTGAATGGGAACGGTACGCCATGGTGAAGGGGCGGATTCTTGGGCCTCACTGTCCTGAGCGAACTGAAATTATCAAGTTATTACGACCGTTTAACTATCGCCGTTATATCGACTACACCACGATTGATTCGTTGCGTAAGATGAAGAACATGATTTCTCAAGAAGTGAGACGCCGTAATCTGATCGATAACATTAAATTAGGTGCTGGTGGTATCCGTGAAATTGAATTTATTGTACAGCACTATCAATTGATTCATGGTGGACGACAAGCGGATCTTCGTCAGCAGGGCATCTATGCGTCCATGGAAAGCATCTTTCATCAAGGCTTGATGGACTTCAACGATGTGGTAGAGCTTAGGAACAATTATACCTTTTTAAGAAAGCTCGAAAATTTATTACAAGCGATTGATGACAAGCAAACTCAAACCTTACCTGAGCACGAATTAGATTGGCAGCGTATTTGTTGGTCAATGCAAATGGATAATGAAGCCGAATTAAGAAAACAACTTCAGCAAGTCATGAAGTCAGTTAATGAACAGTTCAAACTTTCGATTGGTGGTGAGCAAGATGGAGAGGACCACATTACTTGGGCTGAACATCTATGGGACGAAGCACAATCTGATGTCGGTGAGTTTGTCTGGATTAACCAGCACCAAAAACAATCTGAATTTGTTTCCGTGCTTTATAAGTGGCGCAGTGAGGTGCTTAAGCGCCCTATTGGGCCTAAAGGGCAAGATAAACTCGATAAGCTGATGCCATTTATCATTGCTGAAGTTGCCGAGCACACAGATCCCACTTTCGTGTTAAAACCTGTAGGTAAGGTACTTGAGCAAATTGTGTGTCGAACGACTTACCTTGAATTGCTTTATGAAAATCCGGGGGCTCGTCAACAGCTCGTCCGTCTTTGTGCTGCGAGTCCATGGATTGCCGAGCAATTAGCGCATTTCCCAATGTTACTGGATGAGTTGATTGATCCCGTTCAACTTTATAACACTACTGACTTTGAAGACTATACCAGCGAAGCACATCAATACAGTTTACGAGTTCCAGAAGACGACATGGAACAGCAAATGGAGGCCATGCGTCAATTTAAGCTCACTCAACAATTAAAAATTGCTGCGGCAGACATTACCGGAGTTTTGCCTATTACTGAGGTCAGCGATCACTTAACGTGTTTAGCTGAAGCAATAATTGCTCAAGTAGTGAATCAGGCGTGGCAGCAGATCACGGTGCGATATGGCAAGCCAAGTTATCTAAATAACAATGAAAAGGGCTTTGCTGTAATTGGGTATGGCAAGCTTGGAGGACGAGAGCTTGGCTATGCTTCAGATTTGGATCTGGTGTTCTTGCATGGCAATAAAGAAGACTTTGCACAGACAGACGGCAAGAAGCCCATCGACTGCAATCGTTTTTATATTAAGTTAGCGCAGCGAATCATTCATTTGTTTTCGACTCGAACCAATTCAGGGGAGTTGTATGAAGTGGATATGCGTCTTAGACCATCAGGTGCCTCTGGTCTACTCGTGAGTGAGCTTGAGAGTTTTGGGCGATATCAACAACACGCTAAAACTTGGGAGCAACAATCATTAGTGCGTGCAAGAAAAGTATATGGTGATGTGGAGTTAGGCCAGAAATTCATTGATATACGGCATCAAGTATTAACCAAAGCCAGGCATTTAAAAGCCCTGGTGACTGATGTGCGTGAGATGCGAGCCAAAATGACAGAACATTTGTTAACGGCGAAGGCCGGTGAATTCGATTTAAAGCACAGTTCAGGTGGGATTGTTGATATTGAATTTCTGTCGCAGTATCTAGTGTTAGCCTATGCCAATCATAATCCTGAAGTGACGAAATGGACAGATAATATCAATATCTTATCAACACTTTCTGATCATGAAATGATTGAATCTAAGCTGGTAAATAAGCTAGTTAAGAGCTATGAATTTTTTAGAAATTTATCTCACAAACGTTCGTTGTTAAGTTTAGACAATAAGGTTGCTTCTACTGAGGAGATCGAATACTACGCTGAGTTTGTGCAGCAGGCATTCACTCAATTTTTAGAAACGTAAGTGCTTGACGATATTTTTTTAAAGGACTTACCGTCAGGTACTTAGCTTTGTAAAATGATGGTTGGCGCCAATAATTTAAGCGCCAACGTCAATATCATGTTTTATCGTTGTTGGGCGTTTTTTGGTTAAGAGCTCTCTTTTCGGGTGATTTCCAAAAACCTTGAGCCCCCAGCTTATGCCAAGCCCACTTTATCCAGTTGAGGCAAGAAAAGCATAACCACAACACCCATATCAGCATGATCAGTTTGTACCAAATGTTTGAAATAGAAACGATCTCAACCTGTGGTAATTCACCCGTTGATTGATCCAAAAACCAGGATAGAGGTTGGTCGCTGCCAGCATAAGTCATGATGCCCATGTTGGGAGAACCCAACAAACTGAGTGGAATAATGGCAATTAAATTGAGTATATACCCATGATACTTGAAGATGCATGTTTCAGGACTTTTTCAGCGCCAATTCTTTGAGGCGCATTAGCGAAGGAATATCGGGATTCTTTCAAGCTAATGTAACAAAGAAGAATTGGCGCTGAGAAGTCCACGCAGTGCGAGTTGCACAGCTTGTTACTCTTCGTTGCCAGTGCTAACAATAGTCCACTATTGCCGCACACCGTCGTCTTGATTAACAAGTTGTGCATTCTCGCTGAAATCGAGCATCTTCAGGTATCATGGGTATAACAATGGCACTCAAGCCAAATAACAGTAATTGAGTGAGATTAAACCATGAACGAGACAACGTTTGTGGGCGGTATTGGCTAGCAGACAGGGCCGCAAACCAGACGAAAAGCAAAATTAAGAAACCCCAGTTATTCAGGCTTAACCCTAAGCCGAGAATTATCCATGCTAAAGTAGATAGTGGTGAGAACGGTATCCGAGTCAGTACGAGAGCGACTAAAATAAATGCTAACAACTCCCCCCAATACAAAACCGCAGGGCCAAGCGTTGGGCCATCAGCCCACAGTATCCATCGACTAGACCCAACATTGAGGCGTGTTTCAATATTGCTGACGGGGGCATTCAGATTGACTGCAGGTGATGTTAACCATGGGTCAATGGAGGCTGATGAGCGTAACGTTATACGGTAGCGATGCTCTTTAGGCGAGATAGGCAAAGTAAGCTTGCCTTGCTCAGTTTGAATATTGATCAACGTATTATCATGCTTAACCTGTTTAAGCTCAAAATCTTGGGGTAAAGCAATCGTATGTTCGCCACCTTGTGTACTTCGATACGCAAAGTCGAGTGTTAAGGTACTACTGCGTAGACCCTGATCCAATATTTGCTTCACTGAGTCGATAGCGAGCGTTCCTCCTTTTATGGCCTGAGGTCGTTCAATTGATACGGTCAAGATTTCATCGGGTAGAGGATAAAAGTGATACTGATAGTAGTCACTGTTGTCTTGTTGTTCGATGACATTAGGTAAGCCAGTAAACGCAGCATGATAAGTTGGTGTTATGATAAAAGACCAATGTTCGACAAAGCCTGAATTGGCTTTAGCATTCAGTTTGATTTCATGGCTTCTATCAATTTTTGAGCGCCAAAATATACGGTTTGTTCCTGCTGGAATGTTCACTTTCGTTTGATGGTGTTCAACGTTAATACCTTCAGAAAGTACTCGCTCGGTTACGATTAAGGGTACTGAGAGGTTTATCGAACCCGAAGTTGGTGCTACTCGCTCGATACTGGTAAAAACAGTCCATTCATTATCGAGCATGAAACGTCTATGAATTTTAACTAAGGGTTTAATGGCAAAGCGAGATTGCTGAGATTGATGTTGTTTTGGTGAAACCGCAGTAAATTCAAGCGTATTACTCACTAAACGGTTATCCAGAGTGCCAACAATTTGCCAATTGTCATCTTTAATAACTTTAACGTTCAATGGCTTATCAATAAAGCGAAGCTGAAACGATTCCATTGCGGTAATGGTGCCGATTAATTTAACGTCAGTAATGCCGGGTTTTATGGGCAAGTAAGTCTTACCTTCCTTTCTGGTCAACAAATTCGAGCTCTTTCCATTGAGATCTACACCTTGAACAAACCAAAATGGTGAACTTGGGATAGCAACCGCAGAGTCATGTGCTGCATGAACTTCAAGCGTTAACGTCAATTGCTGCTTATGTGCTTCTACCTGTAAGTGGTTAATTGAAGCACAACGTGGTGCACAATCGGGATCTTGGATGAGCTTGGTATGCAATTCGTCTAACATCCATTTTTCAGGGAGATCTTGAGCTTCGGAGGTTGTTGGTGCTAATGACAGTAAACTCACAGATAGTACGATGGCGAGTATTGAGCTAGCTTCAGAAGCTTTAAACTGTGTTTGACTCTTTAGTGTTCTAATGAAGAGTAGAGACTCCTTACGTAGTAAAACGGCAAGCCAAATTAAGGCCATAATAATCCCGGCTAATTTAACCGCAAGGTAACTGTAACCCGTCAAAATATATAGATTGAAAGTCTGCCCCTCAGCCACATTGCTTTGCCAATTGATAGTATGTTGTTTCCATCGCCAGTTTGGTACCCCCATTCCAGCTTGAATTTGAGTGTCCGCTTGATAACGCTCGAGCATATCAACTTGTTTGATACGGCTTCCTGTTACTTGAACTCTTTCTACATTGTCGGCCATAGGACGGGCTTTTAATGCTGCTGCGTTACGTCTTTCTTTAGTGTATTGCTCAGACTGGGTTTGTTTTATTGCATGGCTTGTAAGCGATGACACATGTTGTAATTTCACGTTATGCGAATGGGTGATTTGTGGATAAATCGTCGATTTAAGCTGTATTGCACTGAAATACAGTAAGGATATAAATACGATCGCAGAACTGAATATCCAGTAATTGCGGCTGATAGATTGCAGTTTTTCAAAAGGCTGGAAACGATGGATTGCTGATGCAATAATAAAGTTGATGATCGATACAATCGGTGCTGCTTGATCATGGAATATGAGCAATAACAGCACAAAAGTGATCATAGCTTCTGACTTCCCTATGACTTTCCAAGTCATAACCGTACAAATCAGTACTAAAAAACTCACCCAAATTGTCCATTTTCCTAACCAACTGCCACTGGCATGATCAACACCAAAGACAGCCAATAACATAGTGGCTGGTGGTAAATGAAGTTGGATATCGACGCGATCAAAATTGTCTTGCCAACCAGTAACAGGGATTGTCGAATCTTTTGTGAGTTGCCCTTGAGCTTGAATATTCACTTTAGGGTAACGAGTTTCGATACCTTTATGTTTATTAAATTGGGTTACGAGTATCGGGCCGTCATTATCCTTTGCTGAGCTCAGTAAATAGTCGGCTATGAAAAAAATCTAACATTATGATCGCTAATACAATATAGCTCTTTGATACATTCAATTTCGACCAGAAATGATATAGTGAACCTACGGTTTCTGGTCGTTTTTGGTGCTAAAAATGCTCTCC
>NZ_JAFEUN010000129.1 GCF_016900895.1 Parashewanella hymeniacidonis | reverse complement strand
GCACAGCGTGTTACTCTGTGTTGCCAGTGCTAACAATAGCTCACTATTGCCGCACACTGTCGCCTTGATTAACAAGCTGTGCATTCTCGCTGAAATCGAGCATCTTCAGGTATCATGGGTATACAATTTGTTTTAGTTTTGCTTGTTGCGATTGAGCATGCGTATATTTTAGTACTTGAGAAGTTTCTCTGGACCAGACACAGAACGTTAAGAGTATTTGGTATAACAAAAGAAGAAGACGAAAACACTAAAGTCATGGCTGCCAATCAAGGTCTATATAATGGATTCTTGTCAGCAGGCATATTTTGGGGACTTATTCACCCACAACCTGACATTGGTCTGCAAGTACAGATCTTTTTCCTCTGCTGTGTCATTACCGCTGCAGTTTACGGAAGTATTACCTTTAAAAAATCAATTTTGTTGGTACAGGGTTTACCAGCTGCACTCGCATTAATTGCAGTGCTTGCTTAATGGAATAAAAATGAAAAAATTAATAATCATTCCATTACTCGTCTCTTCAACTGTCTTATTTTCAGAAAGAGGTGAGTGCAGGGCCATTTACTGAACAGTTATCTAGGTGTCTTGTAACATCAACTTCAGTTGGAGATCGCAACGATCTTGTACGATGGATGTTTTCTGCTGCCGCTAAGCACCCAGCCGTTAAGGATTTGGTAAATGTAACACCTGAGATTCTTGAGAACTCAAATAAAAAAATGGGTGAATTAATGACTCGTTTGTTAACTGTCTCATGTTTGAAGGAAACAAAAGAAGCATTAAAATATGAAGGTAATGCAACGATAGAAGCAAGCTTTAATGCTTTAGGACAAGTTGCAGGGAAAGAAATGTTTTCACACCCTCAAGTAGCAGAAGGGATGTCTAATCTTGAAAAATACATTGACACAGAAACTATCAATAAATTGATCAAGTAGATTACTTCACAATAAAAAACCTCACTTTATTGAGGTTTTTTATCTTCAACAGACTCACACTATCTAACCCTTACAATCGCATAAGGGCCAGATAATGCTTTAATTATGCTGCGTAGTTAGCTTGATTAGCAGATTTAACCATTGCAGTTAACTCTTCAGGGTCAAAATCATCTACATTGATAGATTTCAAACGCCCGAGCTCAGCACGCTTCATCAGCTCAACCTCTTCAGTATTAATACAGTCAAGTTCAATACCTTTCTCTGCAACTTTATCTAGCCACATGAAAGGGATTCTCTCACCTGCAACTTCACAAATACGTTTATGAATTGGCTCACAAGCAATAAGGTCAATAAATGTTTGCTCTTGTATACCTGCAATATTGTATTGAGTTGGTGTTAAATACTGGCCTTTTGCAAGGCGATCTCTTGAAGCACAAGGTGTTTGCATAATTTTTGCAACTTTGTGATCTAACACATCACTAGGTTTTGTCACAGGGCGACCAAATGGGAAGATTATGAACCTTAAAATTGGCCCTAATCCCATAGGGAAGTTATCAAGCAGTTCATCAAGTGAAGTTTGCAACTTATGAAGTGCATCTTCACAAGCCCACTGGACTAATGGTAAATCTTCGGTTAGTCGTCCTTCATCGTTATAACGCTTTAACACACCAGACACGAGATACATTTGGCTTAATAGGTCACCTAATCGAGCAGAAACTCGCTCTTTTCTTTTAAGTTCACCGCCTAATGTACCCATGGCTAAATCTGAAAGTAGCGCTAAATTTGCACTAAAACGATTCATTTGTTGATAGTACTTTTTGGTTTTATCTGAGTACGGTGCATTAGAAAAACGAGCACCTGTTAAACCTAACCAAAAACTACGAGCAAAGTTACTTATTGCAAAGCCAATATGGCCAAATACAGCATTGTCAAACTTACGCAGAGACTCTTTTGGATTTGGGTTAAATGCAGCTTCCATTTCTGGTAATACATAAGGATGGCAACGAATCGCACCTTGACCATAAATGATCATGGAACGCGTTAAGATATTCGCACCTTCAACGGTAATCGCAATTGGTGCGGCTTGATATCCACGGCCTAAATAGTTATTTGGGCCTAAACAAATGCCTTTACCTCCATGAATATCCATTGCGTCAATGACACATTTTTGCATACGGTCAGTAAGGTGATATTTAACTATTGCAGAAATCACTGATGGCTTTTCACCTAAGTCAATACCTGTCGTAGTTAGTGAATTAACACCATCCATTAAGTAAGCATTACCACCAATTCGTGCCATTGGCTCTTCAATCCCCTCAAGTTTACCAATTGGTAGTTTGAATTGACGGCGAATTCGGGCATAAGCACCAGTAGCTACAGCAGCTGTTTTAATACCGCCAGCAGCGTTTGAAGGCAATGTAATACCACGACCAACTGAAAGGCACTCTACAAGCATGCGCCAACCTTGACCTGCCATTTCTTTGCCACCAATGATGAAATCAATAGGGACAAAAACTTCATCACCCTGAGTTGGTCCATTTTGGAACATACAGTTAAGTGGGAAATGACGACGACCGATGATTACACCTTCTACGTCTGTTGGAATGAGGGCACAGGTGATACCGAGTTCTTCTTGCTCACCTAATAAATATTCAGGGTCTCTGAGTTTAAATGCTAAACCTAATACGGTGGCAACGGGTGCGAGCGTGATGTAACGCTTGTTCCACGTTAACTTCATGCCCAATACTTCTTCACCCTGCCATTGGCCTTTACAGACGACACCGAAATCAGGAATCGATCCTGCGTCACTACCAGCTTCAGGACTTGTTAGAGCAAAACATGGGACTTCTAGCCCTTTTGCTAAACGTGGCAAGTAATGATCTTGTTGTTCAGGAGTACCGTAATGCTGCAGAAGTTCGCCTGGACCTAATGAATTAGGAACACCAACTGTGGATGCAAGTTCACTACTTACACCGGCTAATTTTTGTAGCACTCTTGATTGGGCATAAGCAGAATATTCCAAACCACCGAATTTTTTCTTAATGATCATGGCGAAGAAGCCATTATCTTTCAAATATTGCCAAACTTCTTGTGGTAAGTCGGCAAGTTCATGTGAGACTTGATGTTCATTGAGCATCCCACATACTTCTTCTACAGGGCCGTCTAAGAATGCTTGCTCTTCATTCGTAAGTCGAGCAACGGGGATATTGTGCAGTTTTTTCCATGAAGGTGCACCTGAAAATAAATCGGCTTCCCACCAAGTTGTACCTGCTTCAATTGCTTCTTTTTCAGTTGAAGACATCTCTGGCATGATGCTTTTGTAGATATTCAAGAATGGTTTTGAGATGAACTGTCTTCTGAATGACTTTATGTTGAAAGGTAACGCTAAGATTACGAAGATTGCGAAAGGCAATGGGCTTCCAACGTGAAAGTACGAAGCCGCAGCACAAATCACTGCAGCAGCTATGGTAGTTGTTAAGAGTGAAAATCTTAAATATGCACCCGCAGCAATTACTACTAATAATGCACATATCCATAGTAGAGTCGTCACCGTAATTCTCCTTATTTGATACAAGCTAGATCACATATCGCAATATTAAGGTTGCGACTTGGATCAAAGTATAGCTCGTGGTCTGACCTCTGTCTTATTTTAACGTTATACTTAACCTAAAATTAATACAAGCTATTTCAAACATATGTTTTAAAATACGTTTGAATTACAGCGTTAGTTCAAAAAAGAATGTTTAATGGATCGGTTAATCTAGAATAAGCACTAAACAAAAGCTAAAATTGCTTCAATTTCTTAATAAATATTTGAGTTGTGTAAATGTGTGAACTTTTGGCCATGAGTGCCAACGTACCAACAGATATTGTTTTTAGTTTTACTGGTCTCATTGAGCGAGGAGGAAATACTGGCCCTCATGTTGATGGTTGGGGAATCGCCTTTTATGAAGGCAAAGGAAATCGAATATTTAAAGATGTGAGCCCAAGCAGTGCGTCGCATATTGCCCAAGTCATTAAAACCTACCCGATTAAAAGCGAAGCGGTAATTAGCCATATTCGTCAAGCTAATCGTGGTGGAAACTCCTTAGAGAATACACACCCATTTAATCGAGTATTGTGGGGAAGAAACTGGTGTTATGCTCATAATGGCCAATTAAGTGATTATGTAGAGGTCATTGCTGTGAAACGTATATTTCCGGTTGGAGAAACTGACAGTGAGTTAGCTTTTTGCTGGATACTAGAACAGGTACTTAACAAATTTGGTGAAACTGAGCCAGATGATTATTTAGCTGTTTATCGATATATAGCAACATTGGCCGATGAAGTCAGAAGGCTGGGTCTCTTCAATATGATCATCAGTGATGGACTGCATTTAATGTCCTTTTGTGGTAATAATCTATGCTACATCACTCGCAGAGCGCCTTTTGGAAAAGCGACTTTAAAAGATACAGATGTAACGATCGACTTCCAAAAAGAAACCACTCCAAACGATATAGTAACGGTTATTGCCACTCGTCCATTAACCAAGAATGAAGAATGGCATATTTTAAAACCCGGAGATTGGAAGTTATTTAAGCTCGGGGAACTTGTCGCTACCGGAGAAACTGTAACTGTTGATGTAAATCTCTAGTTGTTTTTTTCCCTTTTTCAAATGTGACAGTTTAACCGGAAGATAAGCAAGTTTTGGCGCCATCCATATATATGTTTGGCGTTTTTTCTTTTTTCTCACTACCTCTAATTTGACTGTATCGTATTTGATCCCATTAATTTCAATGACTTCTTCTCCATCAATTTTAAAGGTGTAATCATCTTTTTTATTGCTTTTAATTAACTCGTATTTATAAGATTTTTTATGATTAGCGACATCTAAACGTAATTGAAGTTGGATAGATAACGAGTCATACAGTTCAGGGTGATACTCAAATTCTTTTTTATCGCCTTTATAACGGCTAAAAATCTTCTTTTGTTGATCGAGAAAAACTAACTGTTCTTGATAGTCACTTCCAGTGCCTTTCCTATCATGAAAATAACGAAGAGGCTTAATCGTATTATTCTCAACAGAGAATTCACTCGATACTTCTCTGTTGTCAGATAAGACGAGCAGTGCTAATGCACTTTCAAATGTATATCGGTATTCATTTTTACCTGTTGGCTCAAGGTTGTAGCGTGCTTTTCCTAATTCAATATCACCATAATACACCTTGTATTCGGCACGCTGAGGTGTAAGAGGGGAAAATGTTTCTGCATGAGTAAATAATGGAAATGTAAAAAAAGACGTGATAATTATCGCTTTTAATGTTTGCTTTATCATTTTGATATCAGTCCTTTAAAATGGAATATCCATAACTAATGTGGCTATATCTGGCCGCCATTCGTAGTCCGCTAGCTTAATTCTACCGTTATTGATTTCGATACCTTCTATCCTTAATAGTTCAATTTGTTCTCGGTAACCTTTGGTGTCTTTTGGGATAGAAATTTTACCTTGGCTATTTATCACTCTGTGCCATGGAATAAGCATAGACCTTGGAGCTTGTTTTAGTGCTTTTGAAACCATTCTTGAACGACCAGGTAACCCAGCTAAGTCAGCAACTTTCCCATAAGTAAATACATTTCCTTCTGGGATCAAATTTACCACAAAGAGTATTTTTTCATTTGATGTCATATTTCGTAGCCGTGCGTTATGTAAAGGACACTATGCCTAATGTTTATTAAAGAACAAAGAAATATTTTGTATCAACTCTACTTACTTAATGCGGTATATCTGAAGTATGATTGTGCAAAAGAAATAAATAATTATAAATTGGGAATAATGATGAAAAAGACCATTTTATCTACGCTTATTGTTGTTGCAATAGGTGGTTTATCTGCATGTAGTAATCCTTCAAATACTTCACAACCTGTCAATGTTACTAAACAAGCATCAATGCATAAGTTTTCTGATTTTTCTAATGAGTTTATTAACAACCTTTGGAAGCAGTATCCAACATGGGCCCTCTATAGCGGTTTTCACAAATACGATTCAGAGCTCACTGTTCCGGATGCTGCTTCAAGAGTTAAAAGTTTAGCCTTCGTAAAAGCTCAGCGTCTTAAACTTAAATCATTCAGTACAGAGACTTTACAAGCTAACCAATTAATCGACTATCGCCTCATCGAAAATTTATTAAACAGTATTGAGTGGGATATCAACAGTGGTAAATCATGGCAGTGGAACCCGTCTCAATATAATGTTGCAGGTGGTTTTGCGCAATTAACTAATGAAAACTTTGCTCCACTTGATGAACGATTAAAGTCAGTGTTAGGCCGTATGGCAAGTGTTCCAGATTTCTATAGAGCTGCAAAAGCAAATATTACAAATCCAACACTTGAGCATACTCAGTTAGCGATTCTACAGAACAAAGGTGCATTCTCAGTATTTTCTGACGATTTACTAGCTAAAGCTAAAGATTCTGGTTTGTCGACTGATGAAAAAACACTGTTTATTGAACGCTTCAATGCATCTAAGCAGGCTATTACTAGCTATATTTCTTGGCTTGAAAAGTTGGAAGTTAAGCTTAAAAAGAACGGTGCTAAGAGTTTTCGGATTGGTGAAAAGCTATATGAAGAGAAGTTCGCTTTAGATATTCAGTCTGGAATGACTGCAAAGCAGTTATATCAAAAAGCCGTTGCGGACAAAGATCGTGTTCAAGCGGAAATGTCTAAAATTACGGATAAACTTTGGTCAAAATATTTTAAAACCGCTAAACCTACCAATGAAAAAGTAGCAATCAAACAGTTAATTGACAAACTTTCTTCTAATCACGTCAAGCGTGATAACTTTGTTGAAGAAGTTAAAGCGCAAATTCCAGAGCTTGTGAAATTCGTTAATGATAAAAAATTGGTTACGCTTGATCCAAGCAAACCATTAGTTGTTCGTGAAACACCGACTTATATGCGAGGATTTGCAGGCGCATCAATCAGTGCACCTGGTCCTTACGATAAACAACGCAATACCTATTACAATGTAACGCCATTAGATGGAATGACCGATGCACAAGCAGAGAGTTATCTCCGTGAATATAACCACTGGATTCTTCAAATTTTAAACATTCATGAAGCGATTCCAGGCCATTATACTCAATTGGTCTATTCAAATGACTCCCCAAGCTTAGTTAAGAGTTTGTTTGGTAATGGAGCAATGGTTGAAGGGTGGGCTGTTTATACTGAGCGTATGATGTTAGAAGAGGGCTATGCCAACTTTGAACCTGAAATGTGGTTAATGTATTACAAGTGGAACTTACGTGTTATTTGTAACACAATCCTTGATTACAGCATTCAAGTTAATGGCATGACCAAAGCACAAGCGCTTGATCTTATGATGAATGAAGCATTCCAACAAAAGACTGAAGCTGAAGGTAAATGGCGTCGTGCGACGTTAAGTCAGGTACAGTTGACGAGTTATTATTCTGGTTATCGTGAAATTTACGATTTCAGAGAAGAATACAAGAAACGGTTAGGTAAAGATTTCGACTTAAAAGCATTCCATGAAAAGTTCTTAAGTTATGGAAGTGCTCCCGTTAAATACATTCGTCAATTGATGTTGAATGATCTGAAAAAATAAATGTTACATGTAAAAAGAAGCGCCCTAGGGCGCTTTCTATCTTGTTACATTTAGAAATTAATTTTGTTAATTGTTTTATTTCTCAATGTTTTTTCATTCGTTACAATGTCAAAGATAATTAGAAAAGGGAAATCATAATGAATAAAAAGGTTTTTCCATTTATGGCACTATCAGTATTAGCTACTTCTGCATTTGCACATCCTGACCACGATAAATATATGTGGCTTGAGAATGTCGAAGGTGCTAAAGCCATGAAATGGGTTAAAGAGCACAATAAAGCGTCTTTAAAAGAAATTGAAGCTTATCCTAAATTCGATAAACTGGTTAAAAACGGATTAGACGTTTATAACTCAAAAGAACGAATTCCGTACGCAAGCCGAAGAGGCGATTACCTCTATAATTTTTGGAAAGATGAGAATCATGTTCGTGGTATTTATCGACGTACGACCATGGAAGAATATTTAAAAGCTAACCCAAAATGGGAAACAGTTTTAGATATTGATGCTTTAGGCAAAAAAGAGGACGTTAAGTGGGTGTATAAAGGCATGAATTGTCAGTACCCAGAAAATGTACGCTGTTTTGTGTCTTTATCTCGCGGTGGTGCAGATGCCGTTGAAGTTCGTGAGTTTGATTTATCAACTAAAGACTTTGTACCTAAATCTGAAAAACCTTTCTTTCTCCCTGAGGCTAAGTCTGATCTTAGCTGGATAGACAAAGACACAGTGTTTGTCGGTACTGATTTTGGTGACGGAAAAAGTATGACAGATTCAGGCTATCCACGTGTTGTCAAAATTTGGAAACGTGGCGAACCGTTATCAGCGGCTAAAGAAATCTTTGCCGGTGATAAAAAGTCTGTAGCTGTTGCCGCATACTCAATGTATGACGATAAAACACCTTTAAGATTAGTTGGTGAATTTAAGACTTTTTACACATCTCAATACCAAGTTTACCAAAATGGTGAATTGTCCAGTATACCGTTACCTGAAGACGCAGAAATTAAGGGATATTTTAACGGTAAGGTATTCATTGAATTAAAAAGTGATTTAACCGCAAATGGAAAATCATTTACTCAAGGTTCTGTCGTATCTACACCGGTTAGTGCTTTAGTTTCTCAAAAACCAAAGTATGAACTGTTTGTAGCACCGACTAAAACAGCCTCGATCTCTTCAGTAAGTTTTACTAAAAGCGCAATTTTCGTTAATTGGTTAGATAACGTTAAAAGTAAACTGGTTCGCTATACACAAAAATCTGGAAAATGGATCCAAGACACTGTTCCATTTAAAGAAAATGGTGCAATTAGCATATTTGATGTTAAACAAGACGAGAATGATTTCTTCGTAACTTATACGAGCTTCCTTGAACCGTCGTCACTGTATCGAGTAAATGGCAAAACACTTTCGATTAAGAAAGTAAAAGCGATGCCTCAGCAATTTGCAGCTGATAAATTTACCACTAAGCAGTATTTTGCGACGTCAAAAGATGGCACTAATGTTCCGTATTTTGTTGTTATGGCAAAAGATACTAAATTAAACAGTAAAAACCCAACGTTACTTTATGGGTATGGCGGTTTTGAAGTCTCATTACGTCCATCTTATTCTGCAATGATTGGTAAAAACTGGTTAGAGCAGGGCGGTGTCTATGTACTTTCTAACATTCGTGGTGGTGGTGAGTATGGTCCTGCATGGCATCAAGCAGCACTAAAGAAAAACCGCCATAAAGCATACGAAGACTTTGAAGCAATTGCTGAAGATTTGATTGCCCGTAAAATTACCTCGAGCAAGCACCTTGGTATTCAAGGTGGCAGTAATGGTGGCTTACTAATGGGAGCTGCATTTACACGTCGTCCAGATCTTTATAATGCTGTTGTGTGCCAAGTTCCGCTGTTAGATATGAAACGCTTTAATAAGCTTTTAGCAGGAGCTAGCTGGATGGGAGAGTATGGAAATCCAGATAATGCTGATGAGTGGGATTACATCAAGACTTATTCTCCTTATCATAACCTGAAGAAGGGCGCTCATTACCCTAAAGTCTTCTTTACTACCTCTACAAGAGATGACCGAGTTCACCCAGGTCATGCACGTAAAATGGTAGCTAAGATGGAAGGTATGGGTATTGATGTTCTGTATTACGAGAATATCGAGGGTGGTCATGCTGGGGCAGCAGATAATACACAAGCAGCTAAGTTACGCACTTTGACTTATGCATATTTGATGCAGCAATTGAAATAAACGTATTGTACCTCGTAATAGAAGAAATTCATTTTTCTTCTATTACGACAAATTCTCCATCATTCGTCTATCCATCTCTGTAGATCAGTTTGCAATTCTTTACCCAGTAAGAAGTTTTAAAAAACTCTTTTAAGTTGTTAGCTAAGAATTTTGCGTCCTCGCGATTGCCTACTGTTTGATGCCATTTATATTGTTGAAGGATAGTCTGGACAGCATCACATTCAAACATATTATTTACATAATCTTCTTTTCTATCAAAACCGAATGCTGACATCATAAAGCTTTTAAAACGGTCAAAAAGACCATAATTCTTTTTGTTCGCAGACCAGACAGCAACACCATCTTTTGTATCCTTAATGTCTGTGTGACTAATTTTAAACTCTCTGTCACAAAATGATATTATTGTGCCATCTGATAAGTTTTCACCATCCGCTAAATGTTCAACAAGAGAATTTTGTGCTTCTAGTTGCCTTTCCGGTACTTTAAAACTACTCATCCAGACCCCCTAGATTTTATAGGACTTTTACAAGCATATACCTTAGTACCATTTTGCATAGTTAAATTAAGTTAACTATCTAAGCAATAGAGCCAGCAATTCTCGGTGAAAAATTAAATCCTTACAATTCAATGTGTAAAAGAAGTGTTGAAATTTTCTTTTCGCACAAACTTAAAGCTGAAACCAAGAAAACGGCGATAGATCACAGCAACTATGGCAAATAGATCACAAGCTTTCTAAAGCTTCTGTATTACCATGTAGGACATTATTTTTA
>NZ_JAFEUN010000128.1 GCF_016900895.1 Parashewanella hymeniacidonis | reverse complement strand
GTCTCTTGGCTTGATGAGGAAATTATTTGTGCTGGCATAGCGTTATTACAAGGAAAGCAAATACTGTCTGAATATTATCTCATTTAATTCTCACATTCATGACATTAATTAAACTGAACACCCTATCGAAACATTCATCAACATCTTTTACGTTTAGATTTGGCCGTATTGCCGTAGCGATGTAATAGAGAAGTTGCTAAGCAGCATACGGCCTAAGCAAACCATTAAAAGAGCGATTAAGCTTATCACTGTCGGTCAGCTAGTTATTCTTAAATGCTTTAATTGTTTGCAAGTGAGACCCAAGGGAGGCGAATTTATGCGTTTGCTTCTCATCCCATACAACCTCGTAATAACTTTCCAGTTCTTTTGCTGTTATTTCGTTATCTAATACCTCGTCATTACGAGATAAAATACACAACGAATTTTCAGCGTTCTTGTTCCGAAACTCATGCACACATTTACTGGCTATGTCAGAGTACTCTTCAGGTCGATCGATTTTTCCAACCATATTGGTTTGTGGGTTTAGATTAGGGTTAATTAACACCGACTTCAAGCCACTTAAAAAACCGATACGCTCAGCCCAATATCCTCCAAGTCCAACGCCAACGATTATCGGAGTAGCGTCTTCTGAAAGTCTTCTATGCTTTGCGACTTCATTTAAGATGTATTGCATATCATGTCTTGGGTGAAGTGTGCTATAACTGATTAATCGCACATCGTCGTCAATAAATTGAAGTTGCAACATTTTCTCATGGTTGCCAGGACTTGTCGCATCAAAGCCGTGAAAGTACAGGATCATAAACAGGTAACTCGATTACTGTTGAATGCTTCGCAATTTAGCAAATTAATTGATTTAAGAATATGAGCTACATCAAAAATTTATGCCCCGAAGAAATATTCATAATTTCTTTGATGCTCTCGTGTTTTTTTTCTATGATTAGGTTATAAAATAAACGCAAAGGCTCATATGGATATTTCGGAAAAGCGCTTAACACGAATAAAACTGTTTAAAGAGTATCTGAAGTTTTCTGCCGCTCATTTCACTCTCTTCTCAGCGACAGAAAGAGAAAGAATTCACGGCCACAACTTTGCTGTTCAAGTTGAGCTTGAATTGGGTGTGGGCGAGGAAGGGATCTCTACCAGTTATCGATACTTTAAAGACACAACCCGAGAGCTATGTGAATCTTTGGATGAGTACGTGTTATTGCCAAAGTTATCACCGCATCTTCAGATCAGCATAAACACGAAACACTATGTGGTCACCTTTAATAATGAAGTTTTATATTTCCCCATCACTGATACCAAGCTTTTACCTATTCGCAATACGACCGTAGAAGAGTTTTCTTATTACTTATTAGAAAAACTGATCTCAGAAATTGAACCAGATCATTTCGATATTACGTATATTGAGGTAACAGTATCTTCCGGTGCAGGCCAATCGGGTTCAACAACTTGGACAAAGGAATAGCATAATGAATAAGGCACTTGTAATTACAGGGGGGAGTCGAGGAATAGGTAAAGCGACTTGCCAACTATTTCAAGATCAAGGTTTTAAGATTATTAACATATCCAGAAGCAGTATAGAGCTTCCAAATGCTATCCAGTTTTTTATTGATTTAACGAACCCGAATTCGATTATGCAGCAAAAAGATCTTCTTTTATCCGAATTAGAAGGTGTAGAGCAAATTGTTCTTGTTCATTGTGCTGCGTCTCATGCGAAAGACTCACTGGAAGCGGTTGAGCATCAAAAGTTCACCGAAAGCTTAGCCATTAACATTATCTCGCCTGCTATTCTGTCACAAGCTTTAGTTCCTATTATGCCAGCAGGCTCTTCAATCATTTATTTAGGATCTACATTGAGCGAAAAAGCAGTAAGTAATGCTTTTTCTTACACAACAGCAAAACATGGCGTCATCGGTATGATGCGGGCAACTTGCCAAGACTTAGCAGGGAAAGGCATTCACACGGTCTGTGTTTGTCCTGGGTTTACGGACACTGAAATGTTCAGGCATCATATCGAAAATAATCCGAACACATTGTTCGCCGTCACTCAGAAAGTGACTTTTAAACGTTTGATTACACCTAAAGAAATCGCTGAAACAATCCATTTTTGTGCCACAAACCCTGTGGTTAATGGCACTGTTTTCCATGCTAATTTAGGGCAAATAGAATCTTAATTAAGTTTGTTGGCAATTTGGTTTGCGTTAAGCCAACGCTGTTCATCTTGCAAAGCTGACTGAGCAACTTTAAAGTCAGCTTTTAATTCAGCTGCAGAATATTTAGGTTTATTAATTGGCCATTGATACTCTTTTAATAAGCTTTCAACAGCCCCCGGGTTATTACACACCAGAATCATGTCGCACCCTGCTTTTAATGCGGCATCTGCACGTTGAATAAAGTCACCAGCAAAGCTGGCGCCTTCCATTCCAAGATCATCAGAAAAGATTACCCCGTCAAAACCTAATTCATTCCTCAATATTTGTTGCTGCCAATATTCAGAAAAACCTGCAGGTTTTGGATCTACTTGGGTATAAATAACATGAGCTGGCATAATTCCTTGAAGCTTTGAAGAAGAAATCAACGACTTAAATGGTAAAATATCCTTATTAAAAATATCTTCTTTAGAACGTTCATCTTTAGGGATTGCAAGATGGGAGTCAGCTTGAACACTGCCATGCCCTGGAAAGTGTTTTCCAACAGCCGCCATGCCTGCATCTCTCATTCCATCGATGAACTCGCTCGCTAACTCGATTATTTCACTCGGTTCAGAGCTAAACCCACGTTTACCTATTACTTCACTGATATCGTCAACATCAAGTACAGGTGCGAAGCTTAAATCTATATCACAAGCCAGCAGTTCAATCGCCATTAAAAAACCAAGTTCTTTAGCTCGCTCTTTTGCTAACTCAATGTCCCCATTTGAAGCAGGAAGAATATCGCCCATAGCTGGAATATGTGTAAAACCGTCACGGAAACGTTGAACACGCCCTCCTTCATGATCTACAGCAATCAAGATGTCTGCCTTAACCTCACGAATTGACTTTACAAGGCCAATCAATTGAGCTTTAGACTCAAAATTTCGGGTAAAAAGAATCAGTCCACCTACCATCGGATGCTGAATTTGCTCTCTCTCTTTCTGAGACAAAGTCACGCCTTCAAGATCCATCATCAATAAGCTCAAGGTTGGCTCCAGTCGATAAAAATTTCCGTAATTAAGGCATATCAAACAATCGAATGCAATGATCCCAAAAAGCTATTGAAGAAAAAAACTGATACTGAAATACGTGGTTAATAAATGAAAACGCATTGAGCGTTCGCACATCGTTAATATTGGCTACTTAATACTTATAGTTGTTACTTAAGTCGAGCATAACCTAGACGTTACTAGATTTTGCTGTCGATCTATTTACTCGAATTCAATGAGGCCACATTTACTTAGGACGTGTTGATCTTTCATGCTTATTTTTGCAGCGATAAATTAGTTATTTTATACAAGATAGAGCTTGTGCGATTTGGTTATTACCAACATACAAAACTGTCGTTACTTCGTTTCCAAATAATCAAGTGATAACGCGGCAGAAATGATCAATTTACGCTGTCTTCGATGCTTTCGAGCGATCCCTATTCTGTATTGTGAGCAACTTATTTAGATGGCTAAACTTCACTGCTCACCACTGAACAGATAAACGCTTAAATTGCACAAAATTCAATCCTAAAGGATCAACACGCCCTACTTAGAATTAAAATAATTCTTCCATTTAATTGAAAACAAGCAAAATAGACTCTTCAAAAACAAAATCATTAGAAATTCTAATGTTAAAAATTATGATCTTTGTGTGATACTAGCATTCATAAATATGATAAATGACATAAAGCGAATGCTTAGAGTTCGTTTCAGGTTGCACTTTTAGTCACTTTTATTCGTACCTCATCCAATAAAGTGAATAAACCAGTAACTAAACCCGAAGCCACTTTAGAGTTTTGACTCTAAGCAAAATTAATAGCTTTGTATAAACTAAAATAATAAGGTCACTTAAGGCTTGCAGATATGATTAGTGTTTTCGACATGTTTAAGATTGGCATTGGACCATCGAGCTCCCACACCGTTGGTCCAATGAAAGCAGGTAAACTGTTTATGCAGCATGTAGCTGATAAAGGTTTACTGAGTGATATTGACGAACTTCGTTCAGATCTTTTTGGTTCTTTAGGCCAAACAGGTAAAGGCCACGGTACAGGCAAAGCTGTCATTCTTGGTTTAATGGGCGAAGATCCTGAAACCGTTAATACAGATCAGATTGATGACATACTCAAAAAAGTTACTGATGATGAGAAACTGATTCTTGAAGATGGCAGAGCAGTTAACTTCACTCGTGAGCATGGTATTACTTATCATCGCACTAAGAGCTTACCTGCACACGCAAATGCAATGACCCTCTACGCATTTATTAATGGCGAGTGCGTTTACAAGCGTACCTATTACTCTGTAGGTGGTGGTTTCATTCTTGATGAAGACGAAATTGATCAACAAGATGCTTCTCCTGCTGCAAAAATTCACTCGGCTCCATACGATTTCCACACAGGTCAAGAGTTGCTTGAAATGTGTAAAGAGAACGGTTTGTCGATTTCATCTTTAATGATGGCAAACGAATTAAGCTTGGCATCAGAAAAAGAAGTTAAAGAACAACTTTGGCATATTTGGGATACCATGAAAGTCTGCATTGAGCGTGGTTATAACAAAGAGGGACTTCTTCCAGGCGGTCTTAAACTGCGTCGCCGTGCACCAGCTCTATACCGCCGTTTGAAAGCTGAGGGTAAAACTTGTAACGATCCACTTAGCGCTATTGACTGGGTTGATTTATTCGCTCTTTCAGTAAATGAGCAAAACGCAGCAGGCGATCGTGTTGTAACCGCTCCAACAAATGGCGCAGCAGGGATTATTCCAGCTGTTTTATGTTACTACGATACTTTTATTGAAAAAGTAGATGTTGAAGTTGCCTCACGCTTCTTACTGACAGCTGCTGCCATTGGTATTCTGTACAAGAAAAACGCTTCAATTTCAGGCGCTGAAGTAGGTTGTCAAGGTGAAGTAGGTGTTGCATGTTCGATGGCAGCAGGTGCATTAACTGAAATTGTGGGCGGAACGATTGAGCAAGTTGAGAATGCGGCTGAAATCGGAATGGAACACAACTTAGGTTTAACATGTGATCCTGTAGGTGGCTTAGTTCAAGTGCCGTGCATTGAACGCAATGCAATGGGTGCAATGAAAGCCATTAACGCTTCTCGCATGGCTATGAAAGGTGACAGCAATGGTAAAGTTACTTTAGATAAAGTAATTAAAACCATGATGGATACAGGTATGGATATGCGCAGTAAATATAAAGAAACGGCTCAAGGTGGTTTAGCCGTTAATATTGTTGAGTGTTAATATCATACAAATAGCACCTGCAACGCAGGTGCTAAATCTTATGCTGTTATTTTATTAAAGCTGCTACTAGACCAATCAAACCACCAAACACGCCACCCCAAACAACAAGCCAGCCCAAATGCTTTTGAATCATCGCTTGCACGATTTCTTTAACTAATTTAGGAGTTAGTTCATTTAACCGCTGCACAACGATCGTCTCAACTTGCTCTCGAATAGTAGAGAAATTATCCGGTTGCTCAATTTCTTCTAGTACTAACTGTTTGAATTGCTCACTCTCAGACACTTCCACTAATGAACCTTGCAGTTTCTCGATAAAAGGTTCTTTCAATGGTATCAAAGCTTCAGTACCACCAAACATTGCCAGCATACCGCCAAACGAAGAGCTCTCAACCGTTTTAAGTAATGCATCAAAAGATGGAGACAAGTCAATTTTCTTCACAATTGGAGCGAAATCTAATGTTGAACTCGAAGCATTATTACCAACAAAACGCTCTATGTTCTCTTGAGTGAAAAACTGCTCCATTACCAGGCTTTTTATACCAACCTTAAATTCTTCAAAGCGAGCTGGAACAACACCAGAACCATATAGACCTGGCACTTTTTCAAACAACATGTAAATCGCTAGCCAGTTAGTGATCGCACCTGAAAGTGCAAATATTCCCACAGACCAAATTAATGGCTGGTGTGTTACGTAACCTACAATTACTGCAATGACAGCAATTAAGTTGGTTAAAAAGCTTTTATTCAAAATTTAATCTCCAAAAACCAATATTGACGGCATTTTTACAAATTCAGAATAGTAAATCAAAGCACTATTGAATGAAGTTTAGTATTGCAGTAAAGTGTCGTCCTTTTGATTTTGCCAGAACTTAACTAAACTGAGTTTTAAGCGGCTATTTATTGGAACCACTTCATCAATGAATTCAGCGAATAAAAGAAAAGCTACAGCGTCTGAAGAAAGCCTAAAGCGAATTTTTACATTTCCCGAAGATGAGCATTCAACACTCAGTATCATTGAGCAAAAACTCTCAGAAGATCTTGCCGGTTTTCTAGGCGATAATATCGTTGCTAAAGAAGTGCCATTAAATGGGATTGAACAACAATTTCAAAATTATCAAATCCCTCACTCACCGACTTTTGTATCAGATTATACCGATGAAATAATGCAAAACTTAGTGGCTCACTCTGTTCATACTGCAGCCCCCACTTTTATTGGGCATATGACTTCTGCGCTTCCCTACTTTGTTTTACCGCTCACCAAGTTGATGGCGGGCTTAAATCAAAACCTCGTGAAGATCGAGACCTCTAAAGCGTTTACCCCCTTGGAGCGTCAGGTGCTCGGCATGTTGCATCATCTGGTCTATCAAAATGATGAAAACTTTTATGATAGCTGGATACATGATGATCAACATTCCCTTGGTGCATTTTGCTCAGGGGGAACCATAGCCAATATTACGGCCTTATGGACAGCCAGAAACCAGCTATTGAAAGCAAGTGGTAGTTTTAAAGGTGTTAATTATGAAGGTTTACCGGCAGCACTTAAATTTTATGGATACAGTGACCTTGCCATTTTAACCTCTGAACGAGGCCATTATTCATTAGCTAAAGCTGCAGACTTATTGGGCATTGGTCGTAACAACATCATTGCTATACCAACAGACGAGAACAATAAAGTCGACGTTGAGTTGATGAGAAAAAAAGCAGCCGAACTGAACAGTGATAACATTAAAATTTTAGCCATTGTTGGCGTGGCTGGTACAACAGAAACAGGTAACATTGACCCACTCAAAGCGCTCTCACAATTGGCAAATGAAATAGACTGTCATTTTCATATTGATGCAGCTTGGGGAGGCGCCAGCTTATTATCCCATAAGTATCGTTATTTACTTGCTGGCATTGAATTAGCCGACTCAGTCACTATCGACGCTCACAAGCAGATGTACGTACCAATGGGGGCAGGTATGGTGTTGTTTAAGAACCCTGAATTGTCTCAATCTATCATGCATCATGCTGAATACATTCTGCGTAAAGGCTCAAAAGATTTAGGTCGGCAAACACTTGAAGGCTCAAGGCCTGGAATGGCTTTACTCGTCCACGCTTGCATGAAAATAATTGGTCGCCAAGGTTATGAAATTCTAATTAATAATAGCCTTGAAAAAGCACGTTTTTTTGCTGGTTTAATTAATGAAACCCCACATTTTGAATTAGTATCTGAGCCAGAGCTTTGTCTACTGACTTATCGATATATCCCAGAGTGCGTTAAAGTCAAACTTCAGCAAGCTATCGTAGAAAATGATTTAGAGCGTGTGAAACGAATAAACACTCTCTTAGACGGGCTCACAAAGTTTATTCAAAAGCATCAACGTGAACAGGGTAA
This sequence comes from Parashewanella hymeniacidonis, assembly GCF_016900895.1. Classification (GTDB taxonomy): domain Bacteria; phylum Pseudomonadota; class Gammaproteobacteria; order Enterobacterales; family Shewanellaceae; genus Parashewanella; species Parashewanella hymeniacidonis. The sequence continues at coordinate 3,155 of NZ_JAFEUN010000128.1, read as the reverse complement.
GTCTTTTGTATCTCGAACTCGTATTTGTCCAATAAAGTATCAAAGAGAGCCTATTGTTGTCTTCAGGGTTGTGCTTGCTAATCCATTAACATCTGAAAATATCTTAACTCGAATTCTAGAAGAGCAAACGCAAATAGCTAAAGTTGATACGCATCACTACCCTCAACTCATTTCGCTTTAACTTTCCTACATTTCAGACCTTTATACCCATGATACCTGAAGATGCTCGATTTCAGCGAGAATGCACAACTTGTTAATCAAGGCGACAGTGTGCGGCAATAGTGAGCTATTGTTAGCAATGGCAACGAAGAGTAACACGCTGTGCAACTCGCACTTCGTGGACTTCTCAGCGCCAATTCTTCTTTGTTACATTAGCTCGAAAGAACCCCGATATTCCTTCGCTAATGCGCCTCAAAGAATTGGCGCTGAAAAAGTCCTGAAACATGCATCTTCAAGTATCATGGGTATAGTTCTAATAGCAAACAGAACTAAAGGCACTCCACTTATTCTATTTCCCTATAAAATGCCTTTATTCTGAACTCCTACTGAAGTCCCGTCTTGTTTTTCACTAAACAAATTGATTATCCGGCTCAAGCCAGATAGCATGCTATAAAAGTTATTACATATAACAAAAAGAAATAAAAAGGTTTTAGTTATGACTAAAAATCAATCGTTAAGCCAGATTTATCTTGACTCAAATGCCACAACCCCTGTGCTACCTGCCGCAGCAAAAGCTGCATTCGATGCTATGAAAGAAACATTCGGGAACCCGAGCAGCAGCCACATTACAGGCTTACGTGCTAAGAATCTAATGGAGCAAACCAGAAAATCAGCTATGCATTTTCTTGGTGTTGGAACCGGAAAACTCGTTTTTACCAGTGGAGCTACAGAGGGAATCCAAACGGCAATTTTGTCCTCACTAGTAGCAGCTAAAAAGAATATTAAACCCGATGAGTCGTACACACTACTCTACGGGGCTACTGAACATAAAGCAGTACCAAACTCGCTACATCATTGGAATGAACTTCTCGAAATAAATGCAGAAATTAAAGCTATTCCTGTTAATCACAGAGGTGAGCTTGATCTCGATTTTATCGAAAAAGAAATCGATAATGCTTTGATGATCTGCACTATGGCAGTAAACAATGAAACTGGAGTTTACCAAGATCTAAGCAAACTAGAGCAAGCGATACGTTCAACAGGTAATGATGTCTTTTGGATGGTAGACTGCGTTCAAGCATTAGGTAAGCGTAAACTTGATTTACAAGCCACTACGATTGACTATGCGCCATTTAGTGGCCATAAACTCTATGCTCCCAAAGGAATAGGCTTAGTTTATATTCGAGAAAATGCTCCGTTCACTCCATTTATTGCTGGTGGAGGTCAAGAGTCTGGTTTGCGTTCAGGAACGGAGAACTTACCGGGCATGGCTGCTCTTAAGGTCATCTTTGATACATTGAATGGCGATGCTGAAGATAGGTTTGCAGATCATACTCAACTGACTCTCTACAGAAACCAACTATTAACGGCACTAAAACAAGCATTTCCAGATGTCGTGCTCAACCACCCATTAGACAATACTGTACCAACCACCCTGAACTTTGCAGTGCCTCATTTTGCAAGTAAAGAGATTATGGATCTGTTCGATGCAGCGAACATTCGAGTGAGTTCGGGATCAGCTTGCAGTTCAAAAGTGACAAGAAGCTTTGTTTTGGATGCTATGGGACTACCAAGTTGGCAAAGTGAATCAGCGATAAGAATGTCTTTCGGTCCATTAATGACTCAAGAAAAATGTGATGCAGCGTGTGCAAGAATAAAGATGGCTGCGAAAGCACTTGGCGAAAGCTGCCTTACGGTAAAGCCTGCTGTAAATCAGAAATTAGTTAATGGCCTTTTAGAGCTTAAGTCAGGTAATAGTTGTTGCTGGCTCTATACAGACGCAGACTCCAAAACAGCAGTAATTATTGATCCACTTCCAGAGCTGATTTCCAGAATCGTTAACATTGTAAATTGCCAAAAATTAAAAATCGCTGCAGTTCTAGATACTCATGGTCATGCCGACCATCAATCATCACGTCCTGAGTTGGAATCTCAACTTAAAATGGTAACTAAGACTGACCAGCTAGGCTGGCCCAAGCATTTTGATACAGTTTATGTTGGCGAGAATGCTTATCCTACGATAAGAATTGGGAATAAAGCACTTTTGCGGGTTAAAACCCCAGGGCACACCGATGACAGTGTGAGCTATTTACTGACTGAAGAAATTGATGTCGTTAAACCGCACTTCAAATATGCATTTTGTGGCGACACCATTCTTATGGGTAGCTTAGGTCGAACCAACTTTTGTACAAGCAGCTCAGAGCAGATGTATCACAGCTTACACAAGCTCAATGAACTGTTAGCCTCGACAACACTAATTTGTGCAAGCCACGATTATCACAATGAATTTACCACAACATTAATTACTGAATGCTACCGAAACACCCTACTCTCGAACGTGTTAAGTACGCAATCATCAATTAACGAGTTCTGTGAGCAAAAATCGGTGCTGGATAGCAATTTAAATGATCAAACTGGGTGTGAAATTCAATGTGGCGCATATGTTGAAATTGATGAATCATTACCCATTGTTGAATATGACAAGAATGAGCTATCAATATTATTGGAGAAAGATCATGACGCTAAGCTGGTTGATATCAGAGAACCTCATGAGTATATGCTCCAACACGGTATTAAAGCTGAGGAAAATGTACCGATGACTCGCTTGGTTGAATTCATAGCACAGCACCTCTCCGATAAAGATAAGCACTATATTTTAGTTTGTCGTAGTGGAACTCGTTCTTTAGTCGTTGCGCAGGCACTAGCCCGACTTGGGTTTACTAATATTGGCCATGTTCAAGGTGGGTATGCTTTAAACTCATAAACGCATTTGGCTCATATTGGATTTCAAACTGCTAGGTAACCAACAGCTGAATGAGTGGTTCTAGCAGTCCTTTACCTCGTAAACCAACGTTATGTACAAACTCAAAAAACCAAGATAAAGAGGAAGTTTCTCTTGTGATATCCCTCGATGCGGCCTTAACCATGGTCTCAGTAGCGACCAAAAACCTTCCATTGTATTAACGTGCACTTCATAAAAGCCATCACCGTCTTCA
>NZ_JAFEUN010000127.1 GCF_016900895.1 Parashewanella hymeniacidonis | reverse complement strand
TGGCTGCGTGTGCCTGGAACTTGAGAAAGTGGTTAGCCATTTTCTTTTTGCTCGAAAAAGATGGTGAGTTTTGGCTGTTTTGTAGTGAAATTGATGCAAAATCTAAGAAATCTTGCTTTTGGGTACGGCTCTGAATTTTGCGTAAATCAGATGCCGTACATTTAAACTCTTGAAATGGATTTTTTCAGAACCGACTAATTATCTAGTAAAAAATGCTTTAAAAGATCCGGATGGATTTCTAAATCAATTTGCAAAATCTGGTCCATATAAACAAGTTATGTTTGATATGCATGTCAATAAAAATAGAAGTTGCTTGATGTGCCATGGACGTCCTTAAGAGAAGAACTGCATATAGCAATATAATTCCTGATCTGATGCAAGGAGTGTGATAAATACACTTTTAAAACGGATAATAGGTTTTTCTATAGCTATTTATATACCCCTTTATCTTCAATGTTTTCATCTGTTCAATGTAAGGCTTATGATTCTAAGTACTCAAATGTGAGATTAAAAAGTGAGTGTCATGATTGAGTTCTCTGATATTCAGGATATATCATTGGTCAATGAAAGATTTCGTTTGTTTTTAAGGTCTATATTATTCAGCGAAATTTTACGAGCTCACTATGAATTTAAAATATACAAATAACTTAGTAATATTTTTATTAAGTCTAAGCTTACTAACACTGGGGTTGTCGTTTGTTTTAGGCGCAAACCCTAATACATTAACGGCTACATACAGCTTTTATGGTCTTGATACTGCTCTAAGTGTTAGCACATTGGGTGTGCTGACTGGAACTGTAATGATTGCTTTAGTTGCCGCCACACTCGCTGCCCACTACAAATTAATGAAGCCAACAGCTGCACTATTTCTTGCTGTATTAGTAAGTATAGTTCCTTTGTTAACTCTATTTGCCAGTAATCGATGGGTTGAGCAGCTTGGTGGTTTCCCTATTATTGGTAGCGGGCAGGGCATTATTAAATACTTTGCAATTGTGCCTATTTACTTGTTTTTATTCTATAAAAATAAGTTAACTGATAAACAACATGTAGTTTTAAACTTTATCCCAGTTGCCATGGTTTTATTGTGGATTGGTGGCATGAAGTTTTATGAATTTGAAGCAAAAGCCATTGTAGGACTTGTTGAGACATCCCCATTCATGTCTTGGTTGTATGTGTTATTCAGTGTGCAAGGCGCATCGAATGTCATTGGTGGATTCGATGTATTATTTGCAGTGTTGTTAGGCGCAGGCATCTTGTTGAATAATAAGAAATTGATCATTCTCAGTGGCTTAGCTTGTTTGAGTGTTTTTCTGATGACTCAGACTTTTTTATTCACAACCCAAATTGCATTCAGTTCAACGACCTTGTTTCAACGCCTAGGTCAGTTTGTTATTAAAGATTTATGGTATGTCGCAAATTTAGTGGTAATTGCAACGTTAATGCTTGTTCAGCCAGCTAAGTTGAAGTAAACCGTTAATTTAAGTTGTTATATCAATAATATGGCTGTACAAGAACAAAACTAACTTCTCCTACGGGAAGTTAGTTTTGTTCTACTATTTTAATTTTATCAAATACTTATTTTACCAAAAGTCTCAATCAATGAGCTCAATGCCTAAACCCTCTAATAAACTTAATGCCTCAAAACGTGAGAATTTTGCTCCTTTAATATTATTTTCTAGCACATCAATAATATACTCTTCTGATTCACTAAAATTAACACCTTGAAGATTTGTTTTCATAAACAACGCATGCCTAAAATCACAGTATCGCATTGATGAATTCGTGTAATCTCCTTCACGAAAGTCAACATCATGTAATTTACATTCATTGAACGATAATTCATGTAGAGTGAGGCCAAAAAATGATGAATCATTTAAAGTACAGTGAGAAAAAGAGAGGCCAAAATCAAGGTGAAAAGTAGGCCACTCTGCCTTGGTCCAATCAATACCCACCAGTTTGCAATCTTCAAATTTAAGTTCAAATAACTTTGAACCTGAAAAATTGGCTAAGCTCAGGTTACAGTTTTCAAATATACAATTGATAAAATTACAATTTTCAAAGAGTACTTCCGAAAAGTCACAGTACTTAAACTGGCAATCTTCAAACTCAATGTTGTCGTATTGCTCATGAGAAAAAGTAAGTTTTATAAAAGAGGTGTCAAAGTACTGCTCATTATTTTTGATTGTTTTCATTAGTTTTTATCGATTCTTTGTGGTTTTACTGCTCAGTAGTTGTAACATATTAAAAGACGGTAATTTTATTCGTTGATGCAGCTTAATGCTAAATTATCTCAATTAATCATCTTTTTATAGGGGTTAAAAAGTTTCTTTTTATTGGCCTTTTTTTAAGCGTGCTTTTAAATGATGCCATAACCACCTTCTAATTGTGTGCAAAGGTCACAGTTAATGAGGTCGGCGCTGTTCTAAACGACTAAAAACTGCCAGTATCGATTAATTTTTTCACAACGTATTGGGTAGCGGCAGATAGTAATGAAAAATAAAAGATTGTGGTGGTTATTGTATGTGTTTACCGCTTTTGGTCTATATTGTTTAGGCTTTGATGTAGATGAATCTTTAGTTGGGGGCTTAAGAGAAACTATCAGTATCGGTTTAACAATGATGGTATATCTTCTCTGCCTGATGTATGTATTCAAACTAGAAAGATTTCTGAATTTTCGCTTTTGCTTCTTATTCCTATTTGTTGCTTTATTTGATGAGGGCTACGAATATTTCGAGTCATTTCATTTTGATAGTTCCGACTTAATCACTGCTGTGCTGGTTCTTCCAAGTTTCGTCATTCTTGGACTTTTATGTGCTGCAATAAAATCTCAGAAGCCAAAAAGGTTGTTCTATTAAACATTCATTTGTTTCAGGACCAACTCATTTCTGCAGGAGCTTTGTAGGAGATATGAAGGCTTAAAGACGCATTTAAATTCCCAAAATTAGTTATTCTGATCTTACTGTTGTGCTTGTACAATATGCTGTAAACGTTGAAGTGTGGCCATCTTCTGTTGCAAAAATAGCATCAAGACTATTTGGCACCTTTTTGAATATTATTTATTACTTTTAGCGCCAATAGTGACTCCTAATGATGAAATATCGCGAAATGTACCACCGGATAATGGCCACTCAAAGTGAACATTTTAATACATGCTTTTATTGCGGATGCATTGCGACTGAATATGATCTTGTCCCGCCATTAAAGCTTGCAGAGTTTTACTTAACAACAGGCGAAGAAGCAGATTTTTATGAAGTTCCATCCTGTAAAGAATGCTTTGATTTTTTAAAGGTAGATAAATCCGCATTATTAGGTCAACGAGTTGATGTTGCTAAAGCAAAATTGAAAAAAAAGTATGCCAAGGCGATTAGAGTCTTTCAATTGTGGGATCCCGACGAATTAAACGACTTTGATTACAATCTTAAAACAAGCTTAAGCGCAGGGATCCAACTTGGAGAAGAATCCTATGCTCGCGTCAAGAATAAAAATTTTATCTTCGAAGTTGATGGGCAAAAACGTCATGCTAATTATGTGAAGGCAGATAAACTCAGTGTGTTTGGTGAAGAGTTTGAATTCTTTCCTGAAGCTTTAGCTTACGCAAGTAAAGCCTATCGAGTACCAAAGGCAAAATTAAGCGACTTATTTGCTGAACACGGTAATGATTTCGATAATGCCATTAAGGCATTTCACGATGAAGTAGAAGAAAAAGCGTTTGAAAAGCAATGCCGTGAATTTTCAAAGCAACATAAACTGAATCTGGGGTTTATAATTCGAATTGCAAAATTGTATATGAAGCAAGATGATGAGCTTACGCTTGAAGCTGCACTAGTTAAGTTGTACGAGACTCATATAAAAAAATCATAGTGTTTTTTCTGACAATAAAACCGTCAACACCTCGTCAAGGGCTTGATTGAAATAGTATTAATATAATTTTTGCATGTAGGAGAGGTTTATTATGGTTAATAAGCTAAAGGAAAGATATGCCAATACCGTAGTCGTATTGGATTTTGAAACCACAGGTTTATCTCCTACTATGGGTGAACGTGGCATCGAAATTGGCGCCGTATTAATCGAAAATGGCAAAATCACCGATACTTTTCAAAAACTGATGAATCCCAACCGCCGTATTGATTCATTTATCGAAAACTATACAGGGATTACCAACACAATGGTTAAAAGCGCCGAGCCGTGTGCCGTGGTCATGGAAGAATTCGCTGAATTTATAAATGGGCATAACTTGGTGGCTCATAATGCATCATTCGATAAGAAATTTCTTGATGCAGAGTTTGATTACGCCAACGTGAATTATAAAGGCACTTTTGCATGCTCAATGTTACTAGCAAGACGATTATATCCACTATCTATCAACCATAAATTGGGCACGCTAGTCGATTACAAACAATTACCAACAGACGGCGTATTTCACCGAGCATTAGCGGATGCACAAATGACGGCACATTTATGGCTGGCGATGTTGGATGATTTGAATAATGACTATTCTTTGGGAGATGTACCATTTTCGTTCATGAAAACACTTTCAAGAGTAAAAGCGAGTGAAGTTCCTAATTACTTGAAAAAGCAAATCAAGTAAATATTCTCCAAAATTGATAGAAAGTCAAAAAACTCAAACTGTTTGGCTTTCTGCTTTGTAAAGCACTGTTCAGCCAAACAGCTCATGTTTTTTTTGAGTGATTAATCTTTACCGCAACACTTCTTAAATTTTTTTCCGCTTTTGCAGGCACATAGTTCATTTCTGTTTTGCTTTGCGGCAATCTTTACAGATTTAGGTTTATTCAATATCTCATTTAGCTCTATTAGGTACTCAGCTTCAGATTCAGCGATTGTAATGTTAATGGCAATATCATGCTCAGTAGCAATCGCTTGAATTTCAGCCTGCCGTTGCTCAGATTTTACAGTTACATTGATAGGTGATGATGCTGTACCTGCTTTGATCACGCGCTTGGTATTATAACCACTCATACCATATGCAGGCTTTGGCGTTTTACGACCTTTAAAGAAAAATTTGTCAGACATATAAGACTACTATTGTTTGATTTGAACTATGGGGGGGAGCTTATACAGCAAAAGACACATTGAGGGTATAGGTTAACAAACAAAATTTGTTTCAATTGTATATTAAAAGCTGAATGAAGAGTTTTACAACCGTGTGGACTCGAATCACTGAATCCTTCCATGTAAATACACTACAGACCTTGAATTACAAAACGAATTACAATTGCCAAAAAGCACTTGTCAGTAATGGATGCGGAAACTTATTCTTTTTTGTAATTTTAAATGGTTGAGAATATTTTGCTATAAGATCAGAATTTATGAACACTAATTTGGCACAAGTTAAAATTCTGAGTTTGACCAATTTTGAGTCGCAAACATCCTCATGTTCACAGCAGAGTGACCGGTGACTTAGAAGCGTATTAACAATAGGCATCAAAATAGTGAAAATGATCACTAGCTCTTAATTAAAATATTTCTTTATTCAGGTATGTTCTGTAATATGTTTTAAATACTTTTATTAGGGTTTTACGTTTGCTGCGAGTATTTACCACAACATTGATAACATTAGTTATGCTACTGCAATTATTTGTGGCAAATGTTGGTGCGCACCAAATTCATGAGACTGAACATCAAGCAGAAGGTGATAGTCACGCACATTTGCAGTTAGAGATCACTGAGGTCGTTTCAGATGATCGATGCGGCATAGATGATTGGGGGAATCACTCCCTTCAAGATCAGCATCAACACAGTAAAACTGTCGATTTGTGCTTAGACTGTCAATGTCACGCTACTTATGTCACCTTGTTTTCACCATTGCAAACAAACAGTTTAATGGCGAGAACTCATAATATTATTCTAACTACTATTCGTTATTTTCCTCCAGATATCGCCCCAGCATATCGCCCTCCAATTTTGCTTCAGCCGGTTTAATACACTCTGTTGATAACAGTTTCTTATGGAATATTACTTTTCAATATTTCTAAAACTGCCGTCAGATTAATACCTTAGATAGATCACATTTAATTTTGTGTTCTTCTACTATTGTCATCGGCTATGCCGAGGCATGAGGCAATATGATGTTAAACAATCAAATTTACAAAAATTCCACAATCGCCCTCACTATTTTGCTGACTTTAGGATGGGGCAGCGTCTGCTACGCTGGAGACGATCACTCTCATGATGTACAAGAGGAACAACAACAAGCCCATAAGGGAGAAGAACGTCACTCTGAAGTGATAAAGCTAACACAAGAACAAATGCAACTTGCTGGAATAAAGTTAACTTCAATTCAGAGCTCGATACTCAGCTTAGATAATCTTGATGTTCAACACGTTGCAACTGCAACATTAGCCGTTAATCGAAACTTAACGGCGGCGATTGATCCTCAATTGGATGTATTAGTACTAAAAAGACATATTGTTCCTGGTCAGGAAGTAAAAAAGGGTCAAGTACTACTGGAGTTAGGCGGTAAAGATGTGGCTCAAGCGCAAGCTGAATATATCAATGCTGCTAGGGAGTGGGACCGTGTAAAACGACTCGGTAAAAATGCAGTGAGTGACAGTCAGCGTCAGCAAACATTAATTGACGCAAAGCTGAAAAAAGCCATTTTGCGCTCAATCAATATGACGGAGTCTCAAATCACTGCTCTAAAGCGTTCTCCTGAACTGGTTGGAAGCTTTGAACTGTTGTCGCCACTTAAAGGCCGAGTACAACAAGATATAAGTAGGGTTGGACAAATTAATCCTGCAGGCACGCCATTGATGCAGCTGACCGATGAAACAAGCTTATGGGTTGAAGCTGAGCTCACCCCTCAACAGGCGAAGGATTTAACAGCCAAACGTAAAGCGGTCGTGAAGATCGGAAATACGTTAATTGAAGCCAAGTTAATTGGTCGCTCCCATGAGCTTGACAACGAAACTCGTACAGAAGAAGTACTTTTTAGCATCAGTAACTCATCTCATAAATTACATGCAGGCGAATTTGTTGAGTTATTCTTTTCCGCTGGAGATAAAGTTGAGCAAGGCATTGTTGTACCAGACTCGGCACTGACACGAAGTGCTGATGGTGATTGGCAATTATTTTTTAAAGACTCAGATGGGTTTGAATCTATAGAAGTAAATGTTGTTGAGCGACAAGGAGGCCTTAACCGGGTCGTCAGCCCTGAGCTTAAGCATTTAATGTCGGAAAATGTTGACGTTGTATTGGAAGGCGCTTTCTTCCTTGCCTCAGAAAAAGCCAAGTCTGGCTTTGATATTCATAATCACTAATTGGCGAGGAAATAATGATGTTACAGAAGTTCATAAGAGTCGCCATAGAAAAGCGATTATTGGTTGTATTGACGCTACTGTTTGCTATCGGTGGCAGCGTTGCAATGTTACCTAAACTGAATCTAGATGCGTTCCCTGATGTCACCAATGTTCAGGTAACAGTAAATACTGAAGCGCAGGGACTTGCAGCTGAAGAAGTAGAAAAACTGATCACCTATCCGGTCGAATCGGCCATGTACGCCTTACCAGCGGTAACGGAGGTGCGATCTTTATCTAGAACAGGGTTATCCATCGTTACTGTCGTTTTTAAAGAAGGCACTGACATTTATTTTGCACGCCAACAAGTATTCGAACAATTGCAAGCGGCAAAAGAGGCCATTCCTGATGGTGTTGGAACACCAGAGATTGGACCAAATACGTCGGGTCTCGGGCAAATATATCAATACACCCTACGAGCCGCACCGAGTTCCGGTATCTCTGCTGCTGAATTAAGAAGCCTCAATGACTATTTAATCAAGTTGATATTAATGCCAGTAAGTGGTGTAACTGACGTTTTATCTTTTGGTGGTGAAGTTCGGCAGTATCAAGTACAAGTTGACCCGAACAAACTACGCGCCTACGGCGTTAGCTTATCGCAGGTCACTCTTGCGCTTGAGAACAATAATCGCAATGCCGGCGGTTGGTTCATGCCACAAGGACAAGAACAGCTGGTTGTTCGTGGCTATGGCTTTCTCCCTGCTGGGAAAGATGGTTTAGATGCCATTGCACAAATTCCATTAATTGAACATAAAGGGACACCGGTTAAAATATCGGATATTGGCAAGGTGAGTTATGGCAGCGAAATTCGAGTAGGTGCCGTAACCATGACTCAAAGAGATAAGCAAGGTAATGCAAAAAACATGGGTGAGGTTGTCGCTGGCGTAGTACTTAAACGCTTGGGTGCAAATACAAAAGCAACAATTGATGACATTAATGCTCGTCTGCCACTTATAGAGCAAGCACTGCCCAAAGGTGTGAGTTTTGAACCGTTTTATGATCAGTCCGATCTGGTAGAAAAAGCAGTAACTACAGTAAAAGATGCGCTGTTGCTTGCGTTTATTTTTATTGTGGTCATTTTAGCGCTATTCCTCGTTAACATTAGAGCAACACTACTAGTGCTACTGTCAATCCCTGTCTCTATTGGACTTGCGTTAATGGTGATGTCTTATTATGGGTTGTCAGCAAACTTGATGTCGTTGGGTGGGTTGGCAGTGGCAATAGGGATGTTAGTTGATGGTTCGGTTGTGATGGTGGAAAACATTTTTAAACACCTAACTCAAGCGGACAAGAAAAATGCTGGTGTACCAAGCGAACCTAAATGGGAAACCAGTAAACAAGTATTAATTGCGGCAAAAGAAGTCTGCTCTCCCATATTCTTTGCGACGGCCATCATCATTGTTGTCTTTGCACCATTGTTTGCTTTAGAAGGTGTTGAGGGCAAGCTTTTTCAACCTATGGCTGTGAGTATTATTTTGGCCATGATTTCAGCTCTGGCAGTTGCATTATTCGTTGTACCTGCACTGGCCGTATACTTGTTTAAATCGGGCGTGACGTTAAAACAATCATTTGTACTAAAGCCAATTGAAACACAGTATCGAAAAGTGCTCACGTGGGTGATGCATAAGCCTAAATCAATAATGCTTTTAGCTTTAACAGCCTTTGTGCTTAGTATGAGTATTGTGCCTAAGTTAGGAACGGAGTTCGTGCCTGAATTAGAAGAAGGTACAATAAACTTACGCGTGACCTTAGCGCCGACGGCTAGCCTTCAGTCCTCCGTAAATTTAGCGCCAAAACTCGAAAAGCTAATTTTAAACTTCCCTGAGGTCAACTATGCACTGAGTCGAATTGGTGCACCTGAGTTGGGCGGCGACCCAGAACCAGTAAGCAATATTGAAATTTATATTGGATTAAAACCTGTAGAACAGTGGACTAGTGCGCATAATCGCTTTGAGCTACAACGCCTAATGGAAAAGAAATTGAGCGCTTTCCCAGGGTTACTGTTTACCTTCTCCCAGCCGATTGCTACACGTGTGGATGAGCTACTGTCGGGTGTGAAAGCACAACTAGCGATTAAATTATTTGGTCCTGATTTGAATGTGTTATCAAAAAAAGGTGAAGAGTTAAGTCAATTAGTTTCAAAAATTCCCGGTGCTGTTGATGTATCTCTGGAGCAGGTCAGTGGCGAAGCCCAGTTGGTCATTCGTCCTAATCGAGCCAAACTTGCTCGCTATGGTATTAGTGTTGACGAAGTCATGTCATTAGTCAGCCAAGGTATTGGTGGCGTGAGTGCAGGGCAAGTCATTGATGGCAATGCGAGATATGATATTAATGTCCGTTTAGCTAAACGCTTTCGTTCAAGTCCTGATGCTATACGAAATCTAATCTTAATCGGGGTGAGTGGTGCAACGGTTCGGTTAGGTGAGGTTGCTGATGTTAACGTGGAGATGGCACCACCCAATATTCGTCGTGATGACGTTCAGCGAAGAGTCGTCGTTCAAGCGAATGTTTCTGGTAGGGATATGGGTTCTGTTGTAAACGATATTTATGCTGCAGTGCCTAAAGTCAATCTCCCCGCTGGTTATACGGTTCTTGTTGGTGGTCAATATGAGAATCAACAACGAGCCCAGCAGAAACTGATGTTAGTTGTTCCTGTGTCAATCACGTTAATTGCAATGCTGTTATTTTTCTCATTTGGCAGTGTGAAACAAGTATTACTTGTGATGGCCAATGTACCGTTAGCATTGATTGGGGGCGTAATGGCCTTGTATGTTACAGGAACGTATTTATCCGTACCAAGTTCAATTGGATTTATAACATTGTTTGGTGTTGCTGTGCTCAATGGGGTAGTGTTAGTCGATGCGATTAATCAACGCAGAAAAACCAATGAATCACTGTATGACTCGGTTTATGAAGGAACAGTAGGCCGGTTACGTCCAGTGTTAATGACAGCATTGACGTCTGGTCTTGGGTTGATACCAATTTTAATATCAAATGGTGTTGGTTCTGAGATCCAAAAGCCGTTAGCCATTGTAATTGTTGGTGGCTTGTTCAGTTCAACAGCGCTGACATTACTTGTGTTACCGACGCTGTATCGCTGGGTATATAAGGATAAGTGATGCTTTAAACATTCAACTGGTTGGTTGTTTTAATATAAATGACCAACCTATTTTAGCGGTCGAGTTATCTAAAATATTTTGATTTATGGAGTAAATATTTATTCTTATCCCTTAACTGATTATTGCTTTCAATCGCTAGCACAATCGCTGGCTTTGGCTATTTTAGTCACCATTTCTATGATTTCATCATGCTCAGGATCGTTCTCTGGCATACTATTTTTGCGTTTTTGGTTGCTGTAATAACTGTTGCGCTTAACTCACAATATCTGACACATTAAATTTATCGGCCAAGTCTTCTTATTTTGGGTAATGAAGTTGTACTTTACTTCGTTACTTTTACAAAGAAGACCGTCGCCTTTTTTAATATGCCTTTCTCCATTTCTAGGCGTTTAACTTGGTTTTTAAGCTTTCTGTTCTCTTCTTCAGGAGTCAGCTTTCCATTGCTTTAAAGGCATGAACGTCATCTTCTTGGTGCTCTTTTATCCATCTGCCTATGATCAATAGTTCGGACAGTTTTATGAACTGAGCTTAATTATTCGAAATCATGAGCAGGGTTTGCGAGAATATAGTTTGTAAAAAAGACCCTGAAACCACCGCTCATGATTACTCTAGTAAATTCGG
>NZ_JAFEUN010000126.1 GCF_016900895.1 Parashewanella hymeniacidonis | reverse complement strand
CTGTTGACCATTGGTTATGATGATAAATTGACATGATTTGCTGTTTTGTATAAGGAGTTTCTTGATCAGATCAACGGATTTACAATAAGTTCAATTTATCTCAAATTTGTGTAGAAGAGTCAGGAGTTAGCCCTTAAATCATCACCAGTTGCAAGTAAAACAATTCTAATCTTTCTTGGTTGGTAATCTTTTTCTACGAATAGGTTCTGAGCCTCATGATATTCGGGGTTGTAGAAAAAGATAATCTGTTCTTGGGTTTGGAATTGATAAGCCTCTGTGTGATATCGAACAATTGGAAGCTTGTCATTGGCAATAATCTGGCAATTATATAATTCTTGTTCTTCTGACAATCGAAAAATGTCATTACTTAGATTATGGTATAACGCATCAAGATTATCGTAGTGTTTAATGAGTTCAGGCGTAACTTTAATGTCAGCAGTAATGTATTGATTAGATCGAGCACTCGTCGGTATATAAACCCGATGTTTATGGCTGATAGGCATGTGGCTTTCCTTGATTCATTGTATTGCCAAAAGTGCTCGCATCTTAACAGTTATAAAAATCCAAAATTTGATCTAGGTTGGGTTTCTGTTGTCAATTTGACACTCCCCTTATTTATGAGCGTCCGTGGCACGATATACAAGCGCGGTTTTTCATATTTGTCATATCAAATGTTGCTAGTTTATAAAGCCCGTCTTTTGCAAATCGATTTAAAAACTCATCCTTGTTCTTTAAATCATTAAGTACTTCATCTTTAAGTGGCCAATCCATAAAAGAGTTCGCTTGTCTTGATAAATTTAGGTAGTGAAGAGCTTTGTCTTTGTCGCCTATTCTTGCGTATGATTCAGCATATAAAAAATTCAGGGGCGCTCTTGCAAATGGAGCATGTAAAGTATTGTGATTACAAAAATCTAAATCACTTGAGCAACCGTAATCTTCGAAAAGTTGCATTGCTTTTTGGGGGATACCTGTTGCCATTGGCATGTCAGTTTACCAATTGCTTTAAAAGTAACAAATATGTGATTTTCTGTACGTTCAATATCAATAAATAAGCCGTGTTCAGACATGTGGTGTCCCTTAATTGGAATTTAAAGTGACCAAAGTAATCGGAAAACTATTATTAGTAAAGTAAACCGATATTGATAGGGTTTCCCCAGCTTTGAATGGTTGAGAAAACGGAGCAGGTTTAACTTTGTTTCCATCAGCTAATGTTGCCAATAAGTGTCTCTGATTTAGCGTTCTGTTTCCACTTGCTGAATTGTTGATGGTTAATAACACTCAGCGCTGGCCGTCTTCTGAACTCATTGGGATCGCACTTTTGATTTCAAAATCGCTTTTTTGAGCGGTGATGTTATTCGGATTAGCAAAGTTGAATTGGATATTTGCCGTGAGCTGCCTATCTATCGTTAATGGCTCTTGAGTATAAATGGACGTAGAAAATATAAGTGTAAAAATTGAAATGCAATACCGGCTCATTTTATTCACCACTAAACTCAGTTTGATTACTAAACAACATGATTTCTTCGTCTTCTTCATCGAGCGTGATTGGCTTAATATAACGAAGCCCTATTTTTTTTAATAAAGTTTGAGACGCAACATTAGTTTTAGACGTGATCCCTAAAATGGGTGATAACTTTAGATTTAATTCCGCATATTGCATTAACGCTCGTGAAGATTCGTAACCATAACCTTTGCCCATAAACTGAGGTAAAAATGCGAAACCAATATCGGTATGTGGCAGTGTCTCTCTGTTAACGAAACCATTCATACCGACAATGGCGTCATCTTCCTTTCTAATTATTGCAAATAAACCATAGCCGTGTAACTGATAACTTTTAATAAGTTTATCGGCAAGAAAATTCTCGGCACAACTCTTTGTCTTAATGTTTCGATCGCCAATATTTTGTATGTACTCGTTTGTATTCATTAACTCAAAAATAAAATCGGCATCAGTCAATGTAAATTCTCGAATATACAGTCGGTCCGTTTCAATGATGAACATCACACACTCCTAGTGTAAAGGCATGTTTTTATGACAGTTATCACAAATATTTATAGCTCAGATAAATGTCAACTATACTCAAATAATCATGAATGATAAATAGGAAGGACTATGCAGCATTTTTTCATTTGGGTATTAGTAGGGACGTATATAGTGTCTATTGCAATTTTTGCTTGGGTCGCATGGAAAGACAGTAAGCAAGAGCGAAATCACTCTGCTTGAGCTGTATTAGATGTAGCTTTCTTAAGCCTCATCAGTATCTGTTTGAGGCTGGTTTTCATAAAAATAATCCAATAACCGTTTATAATAAGGAGAGCTCTCGGTAAATTTAGCAAGTTGCTCAACCTCTGATAAGTGCTTTGTGGAATCATTAGCTTTTGCCAAGTGGGCGATTTTATCATCCATACCACCAAAAAACTGTAATTTCACCGATGGTATATCATGCAGAGCACACATTTTTGCCAACCCCTCTATGTCACTTTCATTATCATCTACGATAATAATCTGATCGAAAGTATATTTTGAGTTCAATAGAAACTCATTCAGCCGTGGAGCCTTTCGAAGACATTCTTTCATTGGTTTTAGCGCTTCGAATAGGGAAGCATCTATATCAGTTAGTGCGAATTTACTTTCAAAGTAAAACTCATGTGTATTAGTAATCAACACATACTTCATTTCAGAATGAAGTGTTTTTCCTTTAGTGAGTTGTTCATTTAAGTCTTCTTCAATAAGTGCGATGTCATATTCACAAGCCTCAGCTTCGTATTCGGTATAGTCGCAAATGAGTGTAAAATCGAAGTCGAATACTATCAAAGGTTTTTTACCTGTAACGTGTGGCCATATATCACCGACTTTAAAAACTGTTTCGTACGCAACTTGAGTTGGTAGAGGGGTATCGTACTCTTCGAGTTGTGAAGCAACATATTTTTGGATGTTACTGTCATTAAAAAATAGGCTTTTAATCTGCTTTTCTGGCTCATCGCTATTATGAAATTTAAAGATTGAAAGATGATTATCTGTTTGCGTATTATCTATCAAGGGCTCAATTCGAAAGGTCTTTTGTGTACTATCTGCAACAGTTAAAGAAAATGTTAACTCTTTCCAGTTACTACCTAGATCAGAAGTAAAACGATTAAAATCGAGTTTATTCCAATTCAGTACAGGGACTGTATTTTCAGCCCATATAAATTCGAATTGAGGGGTAGAGGATAAGGCTGAAGCCATACACAGTCCTAAAAGAAATATGCATGTATTTTTGCACAAAAGGGATTTTGATGTGATTATTTATAATTAATGTTTTAGGCGCTTTCGACCATGTTGAAGGCAAACAAACAAAAGAGCAATTATGACTCCAATAATAACTCCTGTTAAATGTGATTCAGTAGCAACTCGAGTGCCTATCATTTGCGTAACTTCTGCACTAGCGCCATAAAGTTGCTCGTGTGTCACTTTTGCAACAACACCTGCAAGTAATAGCCAACCTGATTTGAATTTAAATCTGATGTCACAAATTGCCCCGAATGTGAAAAGGGCATGTAGCATGCCGGATAAACCAACATATGCCACTAATTTTGGTGAAAACAAATATAGACCAATCCCCTCTAGTAAACAAAAAAGCCAAAATAAAAGCCATATCTGCTTTCTTGTGTAGTGCATGGCATGAATGGATAGGATTACCCAGAGACCTGCTAGATTGAGTAATAAATGCCAAATATTGGAATGAAGCAAATTTCCTGTTATGAGTTGCCAATACATTCCAGATGTAATGAGTTCTCTATCGTAAGCTAGGTAATGGTCGACAGCAGAGGTATAGTCGTTAAGTAAAAAGAGTAGGGAGGAGATCAACGTGATCCCCACACCTAAACTAAATGTTTTTCCGAAGTATTTGTTAATCCAATTCTGCACGAGATTTATTTTCCAGAGAATCCATTACTGCTGATTTATTATTTAAATATTCATTAAGTCCGTTTGATCTTAAGGCACATGCAGGGCAGTCACCACAGCCATCACCAACGATGCCGTTATAGCAAGTGAGTGTTTCATAACGAACTGTTTCAAGCTCTTGATACTTGTCAGCTAAAGCCCAAGTTTCTGCCTTATTAAGCCACATTAAAGGTGTTTTGATGGTGAGTGGATATCCCATGCCCAGTTTCAATGCCGAATCCATTGCTTTAACGAAGTCATCTCGACAATCGGGGTAGCCAGAAAAGTCTGTTTCACACACACCTGTAATCACCGTCTTTGCCCCAAGCTGATAGGCGTATATGCCTGCTAGAGTCAAAAACAAGATGTTCCTGCCTGGTACAAAAGTATTAGGTAAACCGTTATCCATAAGAGTATGTGATACAGGAATAGAGTCTCTGGTTAAAGCGGAGATTGCCAGTTCATTAAGTAGAGAAACATCCATAATCTTGTGACTAGCGATAGTAAACTTTTTAGCCAGCAATTTTGCTCTTTCTATTTCATCACTGTGTCGTTGACCATAATCAAAGGTGATTGCATGAACTTCATCATACTCTGCTAAGGCTTGAACTAAACAAGTTGTAGAATCTTGGCCACCACTGAAAACAATTACTACTTTAGACATAATTTCTTTACAATTAGGTTAATTGGGTTAGTAGTTTAGCTCAGTCACTGTGTAATGAAAACCGTTGATAATTTGATAGCCATAGAATTTAATTAAACTTGAAAGAGATCACGTCTTAACGAGTTGCAGATTCTGATAAAATCTACTATAAATGCAACCCGTTTTTATTTTCAGGTTTTTTATATGCAATATCCGATAAATGAGGTCTTTGAAACGATTCAAGGAGAAGGTAGCCATACAGGCATTCCTGCGATTTTCGTTCGTTTACAAGGCTGCCCAGTTGGATGCAGTTGGTGTGATACTCAGCAAACATGGGACGTGTTATCTGAAAATAAAGTCGAAAAAGAGCTAGTTATTCAAGTTGATGGTGCCTTAGGCCGATGGGCTGAGCATGATGCAACAAGCTTGATTAATGCATTCGAACGAAAGGGGTTCACGGCAAAATTGATAGTGATTACTGGTGGAGAGCCTTGTATTCATGATTTAACCGAACTTACAACAAAGCTCAATGAGGTCGGATACTTAACTCAGATCGAAACTAGCGGAACGTTTGAAGTTCTTTGTAGCGCAGAAACCTACGTTACTGTTTCACCTAAAATCAATATGAAAGGTGGCTATAACGTTTTGCAACAAGCATTAAATAGGGCAAACGAAATCAAACATCCCATTGCCAAGCAAAGTCATATTGATGAGCTGGATGAACTCTTAGGTAACACCGATCTCAAAAATAAAACGGTTTGCTTGCAACCCATTAGTCAAAAACCAAGGGCAACTGAATTAGCAATGAGAGTGTGCATTGAGCGAAATTGGCGTTTGTCTGTTCAAACGCATAAATATTTAAATATTGACTGATCTTAAAATTTACGACCTAGTTTTACCACTTGCTCGTATAAATCATTTCTTATCGATATAGCGACCATTTTCATTTTTCTATTCTTAGAGTAGGTTAATCCCTTGAAGGGTAGAAAAATGTCTTTAAGCATTAATTCAAGCAATGCTGCAAATGGTTCACAGGTTTTTAAACCTGGCAAAAATAAACCTCAAAGTAACAATTCCTCAGTTAGTTGCGGATACTCATGGAGTAAAGAAAGGTGCTCAAAAACTTCAGATGAGTATTGCAGATTTGGTGAGCGCAATTTCAGTTGCAGTTGCAGTTGCAGTTGCAGTTGCAAGTGCAGGTGAACAATTGACTGGTAATACCAGTTGCAACAAGAATCTTCGTTTTAACAATATCGTATTTTTTTTGAGCGCCTATAGTTAAGTTAAGCCAAAAATTGAGAGGTAGAAATTATGACTAGTGTAAGCTCAGCAAGCAATGCAAGTACTTCAACAGTAAATAATGTTGATGCTCCAAGCAAAAACGATAGTGTTGATATATCAAATGCAATGGACAACGTAGCGAAGAAAAATGACAAGTTAAAAAAAGAAATTGAAGCTTTATTACAATTTATGACGATGCTTCTTGAAGTTTCAAAAGATCAAAAGAAAGATATGTCTTTAACTGGCAAAGCGAATGCAAATGCTGCGAAGCATGCAGCGGTTAAAGGCGCTAAAGGTTCACAAGATCTTCAAAGTGAAATGGGCAGCCTTATTAAAGGATTGATGCAAGCATTTTCAGGTATGAATTCAGGTAGTGCTCCTTCAGCAAAAGGCTAATCTCAGAACTTCTCCAATTAAGCCAGTTTCAGGTAAATCTGGCTTAATTTATTTATGGTAGGAGAAAAATAATGTGTAATTTCACACTGGTATCAAACACAATAAATTTTCAGCAGAAATACGAATTAAGCAATGGTTACAGCACTTATATCATTAATTACATTGATACATATAAATTCATTGTCGCTGAGAAGTCCACGCAGTGCGAGTTGCACAGCTTGTTACTCTTCGTTGCCAGTGCTAACAATAGCTCACTATTGCCGCACACCGTCGCCTTGATTAATAAGTTGTGCATTCTCGCTGAGAAGTCCACGCAGTGCGAGTTGCACAGCTTGTTACTCTTCGTTGCCAGTGCTAACAATAGCTCACTATTGCCGCACACCGTCGCCTTGATTAATAAGTTGTGCATTCTCGCTGAAATCGAGCATCTTCAGGTATCATAATGGTATATATCGTTTAAGAAATAATTAAACTCTTCTAATTCACCCACGTTCTCTTCAATCCAAGTCGTGTTGTAATACGTATCTAAATAACGATTTCCTGAGTCACAAAGCAAGGTAACAATAGAGCCTTTCTCACCTTTGTCTCTCATTTCAATGGCAAGTTGTAATGCACCGTACAAATTAGTACCTGTAGATGCTCCAGCTTTTCTTCCTATGAGCTTCTCTAACCAGTGGATTGTAGCAATAGAAGCTGCGTCAGGCACTTTCCGCATCTCATTTATTACACCACAGATGAAAGATGGTTCAGGTCTTGGTCGTCCAATACCTTCAATTTTACTGCCAGAACAGCATGTGAGGGATTTATCTTTAGAGTGAAAGTAATCAAAAAAAACTGAATTTTCAGGATCAACGACCATCAATTGAGTATCCAAGCATTGATAACGAATAAAGCGGCCGATGGTTGCTGAAGTACCGCCAGTACCAGGGCTCATGACAATCCAGTTGGGAATCGGGTGAGGCTCTTTTTTCATTTGTGAGAAGATCGATTCAGCAATATTGTTATTACCACGCCAATCGGTAGCTCTCTCAGCGTAAGTGAATTGATCCATGTAGTGACCGTTCAGTTTTTTAGCTAATCGTTCTGACTCGGCATAAATCTCACTAGAGTGATCAACAAAGTGACATTCACCACCGTAGAACTCGATTTGCTCGACTTTTCTTTTTGCTGTTGAATTTGGCATGACGGCGATGAATCTCAGGCCAAGTAATCGAGCAAAGTAAGCTTCTGATACCGCAGTGCTTCCTGAAGATGACTCAATAATTGCTGTGTTTTCTTTAATCCAGCCATTACAGAGCGCATAAAGAAATAGAGAACGTGCTAATCGATGTTTTAAGCTACCAGTCGGGTGAGTACTTTCATCTTTAAGATATAAATCAATCCCAGTTAAGGATGGAATATCAAGTTTGATTAAATGTGTATCAGCACTTCGTTGAAAGTCTGCATCAATTTTTTTTATGGCGTTATTAACCCACTCACTACTCATATAGTAAAATCCATCCACTCAGAATGGGCAAAAGAATATAAGAAATTGTGCGGTAAATATAGAGAAATTTAAACTTAAAAGATGGTGGAGGGAGAAGGATTCGAACCTTCGAAGGCAGAGCCGTCAGATTTACAGTCTGATCCCTTTGGCCACTCGGGAACCCCTCCATCTTGGAGATATTGAATGAAAAATGGTGGAGGGAGAAGGATTCGAACCTTCGAAGGCGGAGCCGTCAGATTTACAGTCTGATCCCTTTGGCCACTCGGGAACCCCTCCGGTGCATTTTTATTCAATTTTTGTCGCAAAATGGTGGAGGGAGAAGGATTCGAACCTTCGAAGGCGGAGCCGTCAGATTTACAGTCTGATCCCTTTGGCCACTCGGGAACCCCTCCTCAATTTGCGGCGGCAATAGTAGTCAGATTTTAGAACCATGTAAAGAAAGAATTTAAAAAAAATTAAAGTAATCGATTTGTTTGCCGATAAATTGATTAGAAGTGGTTGTTTTGTTGGTTTTTTATGCAAATTGAGCGAGTGTTAAAAAATGAACTCGATATTGGTTTATCGCTAAATAAAGCGGCTGAAACTAATCGTCGCGGTGACTTTGCACTCATTTTAGCTTTGCTTTCACAAGATGTGCGAGATATGGCTCAGTTTGAATTAATAAACGGTATTGATCTCAGAGTCCACTTCGAACTTCATCATGAAGCTCGTTTGGAAGAAAACCTCTCAACTGAAAGTGGATCAAAAGAACATAGTGAGGTCTTTCACACACAAGGCCACATCGAATTCCGCTTACGAGAGTCTTTGAACCCTGAACCGCTTGTTTTCAGAGGCGAAGTACCTTCACCAATTCAAAGAGTCTTGGAAAATTGCGATTTACTTACAATTAATCGATACAAAAATATTGAAGAAGTTAAACCTAAAAACATGAAACTTGCCTTTATAGATCAACTTCAACAGCAAAGAACGATGGCAAAGTTGATTCAGACGGCGTGATCTAAATCAGGAATTCGGAATCCGCATTTAAATATACCCATGATACTTAAAGATGCATGTTTCAGGATTTTTTCAGCGCCAATTCTTTGAGGCGCATTAGCGAAGGAATATCGGGATTCTTTCGAGCTAATGTAACAAAGAAGAATTGGCGATGAGAAGTCCACGCAGTGCGAGTTGCACAGCTTGTTACTCTTCGTTGCCAGTGCTAACAATAGCTCACTATTGCCGCACACTGTCGCCTTGATTAACAAGTTGTGCATTCTCGCTGAAATCGAGCATCTTCGGGTATCATGGGTATATAATGTGTCAAACTTGGTTCTGGGTATGAAAATGAAAGCGATTAAAGAAGCACAAAATTTAGACATCAATGATAACTGCACCACGTGTGGTTCGACACTGGACATTGGTGCAGTGATAAATGAAGAAGATAACGTATTAGAAATAAAATTAGATTTAACAGAGCAAGCAGAGTTAGAAGTAATATCACTGGTAAGTGAAGCTCAGAAACAATTTGAAACAGTAAAATACACCATCGATAAAAGCGAACACAGCTTGATTTTAAAGCTTGAGTTCGACGTTGCCGTTGAAAAAATGCTCTTTCAAATTCAGAAGTTAGGACTTTAATTACTGTTTCGAGTATTCTGCTCAATCAAAATAAAAAGAATAAACATTGTTGCCATTAGGCACATGTAAGGGAATTACGTGACGCACCGTAAGTATCAACACATTGTTGAATCAATTGTGAATTCTAAGTCCAAAAAAAATGGTGACTTTACAAAAACGTCAGAATTCGCAACTGAGTTACTCTTAAATAATCTGAATCTGACTGCCGTCAGCGTTTGGTTATTAACACAAGAACAAGATCGCTTTGAACTGGTAGCAAATCAGGGGCCGCTTTCGAATTTACGGAGTGACAATACTGTAGAGTGTAATGTTTATCCTGAGTACTTAGAGCTTCTTAAAAATAGTAGGCACATCGATGTTAACGATGCTAAAGCTGATCACCGTGTCAATGAAATTCGTAAAACTTATCTAGAACCCTTCGATATAGCTTCACTCTTAGATGTACCGATTAGAATCAATGGGCGTTTAGAAGGCGTGTTGAATCTTGAAAGAGCACATGAGCAAAGGAATTGGAGTGATAGTGAAATATATATCGCTTGTCAGGTAGCGGATCAGCTTGCCCTTACTCTTGCTACACACAATAGCTATGAGCAAAACGAACTTCTGACCTTATTCAAATGCGCAGCCGAACAGTCTGATCAAGTTACAATGATCGTGAATTTACATTCGGAAAACGTAGAGTTTGTAAATGATGCTTACGGAAAAAGAACCGGTCAGAAAGCTATAGACTTTATTGGTCAGCCTGTTTGGGATTTGTTCTTATTTAAGCAAAAACCAGAATATGGTCGAAAACAGCTTGAGCGAGTGACTTTAGGCCAAACTGTTTCCGATGAAGTTGAGCTAAAAAGGCCCGACGGTAAAAGTTTGTGGATTCGATACAGCTGTTCACCTTTTATTACTTCCCGTGGTAATCACTTTGCATTAATGACCAGTGAAGATTGCACTGAGGAACACAGATACCAAGAAGAGTTAGAAGTTAGAGCGTGGAGATGTGCTTTAACTGGATTATATAATCGAGCTCACTTTAATAAGGAGCTTGCAGTTACTAATAATGGGTATTTATTTCTCATTGATCTTGTTGGATTTAAAAATTTCAATGACACC
Organism: Parashewanella hymeniacidonis; assembly: GCF_016900895.1. Classification (GTDB taxonomy): domain Bacteria; phylum Pseudomonadota; class Gammaproteobacteria; order Enterobacterales; family Shewanellaceae; genus Parashewanella; species Parashewanella hymeniacidonis. Next base: position 636 of record NZ_JAFEUN010000126.1, on the reverse strand, counting down.
TATGGCCATGAAAAAGGTGATGCATTACTTCAAGAAATGGCCAGAAGACTCCGTCATTTAGCTGAAATTCATAAAGCAAAGGAAATTGCGCGAGTAGGAAGTGATGAGTTTGGAATGCTTATTAATGATTTAAAAGATGAAAGCATTGAATCTTTTACTGATAAACTTTATCAACATTTAAGAGCGCCTGCACAAATCCACCGAGATACCATTGAGCCTAAACCAGCTATTGCTGTTGTTGATATTATCTCAGTTGTTGAGCTGGTTTCTCCATTAACGAGTGCAGATATTGCGCTACAAATAGCGAAAAAAAAACAGGGTAAAACAATTCAAGTATTCAACCATACGATGTTGAATGCCTTCAAAGAAGATACTGAAATTGAACGCGATTTACATACCGCAGTTCGAAATCGACAGCTTGAACTTTATTATCAGCCATTAAGAAATTTAAAAACGGGTGAGTATACTGGTGCTGAAGCGCTAATTCGTTGGCATCACCCAAAAAAAGGCGTGTTATACCTGACTCTTCTACACAAATATTATGGAAATTGAACTTATTATCGTTTCGTTGATCTGATCAGTAAATTACACTAGATAAGGCAACGCATCATGTCAATTTTCAACCAAGATCTATGG
>NZ_JAFEUN010000125.1 GCF_016900895.1 Parashewanella hymeniacidonis | reverse complement strand
AAACTCCCTCTTTATCTTGGTTTTTTTGAGTTTGTACACAATGCTGGCCTACGAGGTAAAGGGCTGCTTGAGCCACTCATTCAACTATTGGTTACCTAGCAGTCTTGAACCCGATATGAGCCACTTTCATTTGTGCCCCCAATATGCCCCCAGATTTAGCAATAATTATCATGGGGAGGCACTGCGGGGACAAGAGTAGTCAAGTAACGACAATCAATGAATAACAACGATAAAGGTGAATGCTGTTATTTCAAAACCTTACTTGTTTTTGACTGTCGTTTTTTGTCCTTAATTGTCCTGCTTACTTACCAATACAGAATGACGAGAATATTTTGCCGAGTAAATCGTCTGAAGTAAATTCGCCAGTAATATCAGAAAGCGCCTGCTGCGTCATACGCAGATCTTCTGCCAACAATTCTCCGGCTTGAAAGACTTCTAATTGTTGTTTACCCATTTGCAGATGTTCACTTGCTAAAGCGAGTGCTTCAAGGTGACGTCGACGTGCCATAAAGCCACCTTCAAGATTACTTTCAAAGCCCATAAGATCTTTTAAGTGTTGTTTGAGTTCATCAACGCCTTGGCCATTTTTAGCTGAGATACGGTATACCTCATAATGATGACCGTCTTTGGTATCATGTGAAGTGGTTGCAACGGCTTCGCCGGTGATATCGGCTTTATTACGCACAACAGTAACGCCTAAATTAATAGGTAGACGATCAATAAAATCAGGCCAAATATCATGGGGATCAACGGCTTCTGTTGTCGTACCATCCACCATAAACAGTACTCGATCGGCTTGCTCTATTTCTTCCCAAGCGCGTTCAATACCAATTTTTTCTACGGCATCTTGGGTATCACGTAACCCCGCAGTATCGATAATATGGAGTGGCATACCGTCTAAATGTACATGCTCACGCAAAACATCACGAGTTGTACCCGCAATATCAGTCACAATGGCTGACTCTTTACCTGCAAGTGCATTCAATAGGCTAGATTTGCCGGCATTAGGGCGACCAGCAATGACGACTTTCATCCCTTCACGGATGATAGAGCCTTGTTGAGCACTGGCTTGTACTTCATCTAGGCGGTCGATGACGTTATACAAGGCTGTGGCGATTTTACCATCACTGAGAAAATCGACTTCTTCATCAGGGAAATCAATAGCAGCTTCGACGTATAAACGCAGATTAGTCACTTGATCCACTAACTGATGAACTTGAGTTGAAAATTCACCTTGTAATGACTGCAATGCACTTTTAGCCGCTTGTTCACTGGAGGCGTCAATCAAGTCAGCAATAGCTTCAGCCTGAGTTAGATCCAGCTTGTCATTCATAAAAGCTTGTTCACTAAACTCACCAGGCTTAGCTGTGCGAATGCCATCTGTTTCGAGTACACGTTTAATGAGCATGTCTAGAACAACTTGGCCACCATGACCTTGAAGTTCTAAAACATCTTCACCAGTGAAAGAGTTCGGTTGCTTAAAGAAAAGGGCAATACCTTGATCTATCACGCTGTCATCTTGCGCTTTAAAGTCACAATAATCGGCATATCGCACTTTAGGGGTGTGACCTAAAACCGATTGTGCTACTTGTTCTGCTTGCGGCCCAGATACTCGAATAATACCGACACCGCCACGCCCCGGGGCTGTTGCTTGAGCGACAATCGTTTCTTTGGTCACAACATTTACCTTTTCTGATTTTATACAACAATAACAAATAAAAAAGCGGCTTAACTGAGTGAGTTAAGCCGCGGTTATTATCCTTTAAAATGCTGAGCTTAAAAAGCCTCTACTTCTCTGCTTTTTTCTTTTCTAAGCCTGCATAAATAATTTTTTGCTGAGTGATAGCCACCAAGTTACCGACTAACCAATATAGAACCAGACCTGCTGGGAACCAGAGGAAGAATACAGTAAATACCACTGGCATCCACTGCATCATTTTCATTTGCATTGGATCCATCGTAGGCGACATTGGTTGCATTCTTTGCATTAACCACATAGAGCCACCCATTAATAATGGCAAGATGTAGTAAGGATCCTGTACTGATAAGTCAGTGATCCATAGCATAAATGGCGCATGTCGTAGCTCATAACTTTCAAGCAATACCCAATACAAGGCAATGAAAATAGGCATCTGTAGCAGAATCGGTAAACAACCACCCATTGGGTTTACTTTTTCTTTCTTGTACAGCTCCATCATGGCCTGACCCATCTTCTGACGATCATCACCGTGACGCTCTTTCAGTTGTGCCAGTTTCGGTTGCAAGTCACGCATTTTCGCCATTGACGTGTACTGCTTCTTAGTCAATGGATACAGCGCACCACGTACGACTAAGGTAATTAGGATAATTGCGATACCCCAGTTAGCGACAAGCATATGGAATTTAAGCAACAACCAATGAATTGGAATCGCCAACCACCATAGGAAGCCATAATCTACAACGAGATTAAGCGTAGGAGAAAGCGCTGAAAGAGCCTTTTGATCTTTTGGACCAACGTAGAATTCAGCTTTAATGCTCTGTGATGCACCTGGAGCTACATCGTAACTTGCACCTTTAAAGCCAATGTTGGCTTTGCCGCCTGCACTTACGCTGGTGTAGATTGAGTTTTTGTCATTTGCAGGTGGGATCCAAGCTGATACAAAGTAGTGTTGCAGCATCGCCACCCAACCACCAAGCGTTGACTCTTTTAGATCGTTCTTCGCAATTTCATCAAACTTATATTTTTCGTAGCGTGTATCCTGCGTTGAGTACGCTGCACCACGATAAGTTGGCATCATCATGCTGCCTTCGTGCGGTTTGATGGTCTCTTTAATTTGACCATACATTTGCACTTGCAGATTTTCTGATGACGTATTGTTGATGTTGTAATCAACACCTACGTTAAATTTACCACGTGTAAAAGTGAATGTTTTTACGTACTTTACACCATTGTTTGCTACGTAAGTTAACGGTACAGTTAATGTGTCTTGACCGTCTGCTAAAGTGTAATCTGACTTTTCAACACTGAATTTAGCTCGACCAGACTTCGCGCTATCAATACCGCCTTTACCAATCAAGCCACTTTGTGCAATGTAGGTAAATTGGTTATCTTGTGACATGATAACGAACGGCTTATCACTGCCTTCTTCAAGTTTATGAGCGATTAAGGCTGCATAAACAATATCACCACCAACAGGGTTGATTTTGATATCAAGTTGGTCAGTTTTAACTGTGAGCAAATCTGTTGTATTTGTCACTGCAGAAGATGGAAGAGTGCCATCGGCCTCTGGTACATCAGCTGACTGAGTGTGTGAGCTTGCTGGGCTCGATACAGAAGAAGTAGTTGCGGCAGGTTGAGGATTATTATCCGTCTGCCACTGTTGCCACAGCAAAAAGCTGACAAACAGTAGTCCTACAAGCAATAGATTGCGTTGTGATTCCATAGCCTATTTATTACACCTATCATGTTTTTGTGGGACGGGATCTATTCCGCCGGGATGTAAAGGGTGACATTTTAATATGCGTTTGATTGCAAGCCAACTCCCTTTTGCACTGCCATGAACCTTTATAGCTTCAATAGCATAGTGAGAGCAAGTCGGTGTGAAGCGACACCTCGGCCCCAATAAGGGACTGATAAAAAGTTGGTAGCCTCTAATGAGCTTGGTAATTAGCCATTGTAGCGGCGACTGAGTTTGCGCCATAGCTTATTCACCAATTTATGTAATTGAGCATTATCCAAGTCCATCACCCCTCGTCTGACCAGTACAACAATATCTACATTCGGTAAATCATGTTGAGTTAAACGAAAGCTGTCACGCACTATTCGTTTGACTCTATTGCGACCTACTGCAAGTTTAACTTGTTTTTTAGGTACAGTTAAGCCGACCCGAGGATGGTCTAATTGATTTGGTACTGCCAATAAAGTGATTTCAGCCGAAGAAGCTTTAATAGGATTGGAAAATACGTGATTGAATTGTGCGGGAGTTAACAGACGCAACTCCCGCATAAAGGTGTAACTAGTCACCTGTGCTTACTACCTATTATGCAGATAGACGCGCACGACCCTTTGCACGACGACGTGCAAGAACCTTACGACCGCCTACAGTAGCCATGCGAGCACGGAAGCCGTGAGAACGCTTGCGCTTCAGGTTGCTAGGTTGAAAAGTACGTTTACTCATTATGGCAATCCGTCTTTGTTATCGTTAATAAACCTTATCTCTAAATTTTCTTCTTAATAATTTAAGTCGAAAGAGGTAAGGACAAAAAAGAGGCCGAATTGTAATCACTTTCGACAATGGCGTCAATAACCATTACCGATAAGTGCACAATTAATGGCGAACTTGTGTAAATTAATTATCAAACAAACTACCAAGGAATGTGGATAACTTTGTGTAATACCACAAGATGTAGTAGTTTTTTATGATCTTATTCACAATCAAGTTTTGCTATTATAGATCAAGTTAGATCGGTAAACCAAGCGCCAGATGGCGCTAATTAAAGGTTTTTACGATCAAAGTTGATCATGGGTGATCTGGTCCATAAAAATTATATTGATCTATCTGGGGATAAATTGATTTTAAAGATAGCGATCTGAATCGACACACTATAAAATACGGATCTTTTTTGGTGATCAATTTGGGGAAGACATCAGTGGCAGTTTCGCTTTGGCAACAATGTATCGGACGACTGCAAGATGAGCTCTCAGCTCAGCAGTTCAGTATGTGGATTAGACCGTTACAAGCCGAAATGGATGGGGAAACATTAGTACTGTATGCACCTAATCGATTTGTTTTGGACTGGGTGAGAGATAAATACATCAACCAGATCAACCAATTCTTTATCGAGCAAATGGGGAATGATGCGCCAACATTGCGTTTTGATATTGGCAGTAAGCCTGCCACTAAAGCGCCAGCCAGCCCGGTAACACCGGTGCCTGTTGTTGCGAGTCCTACAGTGGCTAAACCGATGCCATCTTTTGCTCCAAGTCACGATAAAGCACCAAACCCAAATTATCGAAGCAACATCAACCTGACTTACCAATTTGATAACTTCGTTGAAGGTAAATCGAACCAACTGGGTAAAGCAGCGGCATTACAAGTATCTGAAAATCCAGGTGGTGCTTATAATCCACTCTTTTTATACGGTGGAACAGGTTTAGGTAAAACCCATTTATTACATGCTGTAGGTAATGGCATTATTAAGAATAAACCTGATGCTAAAGTCGTTTATATGCATTCAGAGCGTTTTGTTCAAGATATGGTCAAAGCGTTGCAAAATAATGCCATTGAAGATTTTAAGCGTTACTACCGCAGTGTTGATGCATTATTTATCGATGATATTCAATTTTTTGCCAATAAAGATCGTAGCCAAGAAGAATTTTTCCATACCTTTAATGCGTTATTGGAGGGCAATCATCAAGTCATTTTGACTTCGGATCGCTATCCAAAAGAAATCGACGGTGTAGAAGACCGCTTAAAATCTCGTTTTGGATGGGGTCTTACTGTTGCCATTGAACCACCAGAGTTAGAAACTCGCGTGGCGATTTTGATGCGTAAAGCTGAAGAGAGTGGTATCAATCTACCTGATGAAGTGGCTTTCTTTATTGCTAAGCGTTTACGTTCCAACGTTCGTGAACTCGAAGGTGCGTTAAATCGTGTGATTGCTAATGCAAATTTCACTGGCCGTCCAATTACCATTGACTTTGTTCGTGAAGCACTGCGTGATTTACTGGCATTGCAAGAAAAATTGGTGACCGTAGACAATATTCAAAAGACAGTCGCAGAATACTATAAAATCAAGATGGCGGATATGTTATCAAAACGCCGTTCTCGCAGTGTTGCCCGTCCAAGACAAGTTGCAATGGCATTAGCTAAAGAACTCACTAACCAAAGTTTGCCTGAAATTGGTGATGCGTTTGGTGGTCGAGATCATACTACGGTATTGCATGCTTGTAGAAAAATTGCGCAGTTACGTGAAGAAAGTCATGACATTAAAGAAGATTATGCTAACTTAATTAGAACGTTATCTTCTTAATTTAAAAAGAAAACAAATAATAATAAAAGCTTCGATAAATCATCCCAGTGTTATCGTATCTGCTAACACTGGCATCCAGTGGCTTTTTTAAATAGAATCAAACTGAATACTTCAGTATTAGTCTGAATATCACTAGATGTCATTCAGTCGTTTACTTTTTAAATAAAACATCAGGGAGCTAGAAAGAATGAAATTTTCTATTGATAGGGATGCCCTATTAAAACCACTTCAATTAGTCTGTGGTGCAGTAGAAAAGAAAGCCAATATGCCTATTTTGGCTAACGTCCTGATGGAGGTGAGTAATAACTCACTTAAAATGACAGGTACAGATTTAGAAGTTGAATTGGTCGATCAAACGCCGGTTCAAGGTGATGTAATTGAAGGTCGTACGACTGTCCCATCTAAGAAGTTTCTTGATATTGTAAAATCACTGCCCGATCAAACGGAGTTATTCATCGAACAACAAGAAAATAAATTGTTGTTACGTTCTGGTCGCAGTCGTTTCTCTCTAGCGACATTACCCGCAGATGAATATCCAAATGTTGAAGCCTTTGAAGGCAGCATTGAATTCAGTTGTAAGCAAGGTACCTTGCGTTCAATTATTGATGCGACACAGTTTTCAATGGCCAATCAAGATGTGCGTTACTATTTAAATGGTTTGTTATTAGAAACCGACGGTAGTGTACTACGAGCTGTTGCGACAGATGGCCACCGCTTGGCGTTGAGCCATCAAAATATCGAAGCTCAATTGCCACAAAAGCAAGTCATTGTGCCACGTAAAGGCGTTATGGAAATGATGCGTTTAATGGACGCAGAAGATCAAGACGTCAGTGTCGTTATTGGCGAAAATGCCATTCGTATTACGACAGGCAGCTCAGTGTTTACCAGTAAGTTGGTTGATGGACGCTTCCCTGAATACGATAGAGTACTGCCAAAAGGTGGCGATAAAATTGTATTAGCGAGCCGTAACCATTTGAAGCAAGCGTTACTTAGGGCTTCAATTTTATCGAATGAAAAATTCCGTGGCGTTCGCGTTCAGATTGAAACGAACACCATGAAGATCACGGCCAATAACCCTGAGCAGGAAGAAGCGGAAGAGATCGTCGATATCGAATACGAAAATACGCCGTTAGAAATTGGTTTTAATGTAAGTTATCTATTAGATGTACTTAATCATATCCGTGCCGATGACGTGCGTATTACCTTGATCGATAATAACTCCAGTGCGTTAATTGAAAACCACAAAGAAGAAGATTCTATGTACGTGGTCATGCCAATGCGCTTGTAGGTTCTGTCGTCACTCCTGCGAAAGTGGGAGTCCAGTGTCTTTTTTGTTGTTAAATGAATAAGTAAAAGTCACTGGTTACCCGTTTTCTTGGTAAGACAAAATAGGTAATTAATATTCAATGAGCCTCGTTCAACTCCAGATCACCGATTTTCGAAATATTAAATCAGCTCGACTGCAACTCAGTCGTGGGCTTAATTTGATCTCTGGCCTCAATGGCAGTGGCAAAACCAGCATATTAGAAGCCATTTATTTTTTAGGGATGGGACGCTCATTCCGCAGTCATTTGGCACAGCGGGTGATCAATAACGAGTCTGAACAGCTGGTTTTATTTGCAGAAATTGAGCAAGCACAAGGTAATGCTAAACTGGGATTACGTCGCTTACGCAATGGTGAGATTGAAGTCCGTTTGAATGGGGAAAAGCTCAAGCGTTTATCAGAGTTAGCGGAAACCTTGCCGATACAAGTTATTACCCCTGAAAGTTTTTCATTACTGTTTGAAGGTCCAAAATCCAGACGCCAATTTATTGATTGGGGTGCGTTTCATTCTGATCCTCAGTTTCATTCAGCATGGTCAAATGTAAGACGGATTTTAAAGCAAAGAAATCAATTACTTAAAAATCAGGCTGATTATCAAACAATTGAGTATTGGGATCGGGATTTAGTGCGTTATACTGAGCAAGTTACTGAAATTCGAAATCAGTATGTTCACTCGTTAAATTCGCTTTTAACAGGTATAATTGAAGCGTTTTTACCTCAGGTTGATGTCAAAGTCAGTTTTACTCGAGGATGGGACAGCAAAACCTCGTATGCTGATGCATTACAAAGTCAATATTCAAGAGACTTAAACAGCGGAAATACAGGAAGTGGCGCCCATAAAGCCGATTTACGACTACGGGTAGGCAATATGCCTGCGCAGGATGCGTTATCCCGTGGTCAATTAAAGTTATTGGTTTGTGCCTTACGTATTGCTCAGGGGCGTTTACTCAAAGAGCAAATTAATAAGAACAGTATCTATCTGGTGGATGACTTGCCATCAGAACTAGATGCTCGGCACAGACAATTGTTGTTAACACAGCTAGCAGATACAGGGTCACAAATATTTGTGACTGCAATTGAACCGACTGCTATCGTTGATTCGTTACATTGCCCGCCAGACAGGATGTTTCATGTGGAACAGGGACATGTTGCGGTAACCGAATAATTGAGAGAATAATATGTCAGAGAATAGTTACGATTCTTCGAGTATTAAGGTATTAAAAGGCCTTGATGCGGTACGTAAAAGACCTGGGATGTACATCGGTGACACCGATGACGGTACAGGCTTACACCACATGGTGTTCGAAGTGGTCGATAACTCTATCGATGAAGCGTTAGCCGGTCACTGTAACGACATTACCATTACCATCCACTCTGATGGCAGTGTGGGTGTAAAAGATGATGGTCGTGGTATTCCGGTTGCTATTCACCCAGAGGAGGGCGTTTCAGCAGCACAGGTTATTATGACCGTATTACACGCTGGTGGTAAGTTTGATGATAACTCCTATAAAGTATCCGGTGGTTTGCATGGCGTAGGTGTTTCAGTGGTAAACGCACTGTCTGAAAAGCTTCAGTTAACCATTCGTCGTGACGGAAAAGTTCATGAACAATTTTATAATATGGGTGAGCCAGTAGACCCGATTAACATTGTTGGTGATACTGATAAGACGGGGACTGAAATTCGTTTTTGGCCAAGCTCTGAAACCTTTAGCAACACATTATTCCATTTTGATATTCTTGCTAAACGTGTTCGTGAATTGTCATTCTTGAACTCAGGTGTTGGCATTCGCTTGGTTGATGAGCGTGATGGTAAAGATGAGTTCTTTAAGTATGAAGGTGGTATCGGTGCATTTGTTGAGTATCTAAATACCAATAAAACGCCAGTAAACAAAGATATCTTCCATTTTATTCAAGAACGCGAAGATGGCATAACCGTTGAAGTAGCGATGCAATGGAATGATGCTTATCAAGAAAACATTTTCTGTTTTACCAATAACATTCCACAGCGTGATGGTGGTACTCACCTTGCTGGTTTCCGTAGTGCACTAACTCGTAACTTAAACAGTTATATGGAGCGTGAAGGCTACAATAAGAAAAACAAAACCAGTGCCAGTGGTGATGATGCTCGTGAAGGTTTAACCGCAGTTATTTCGGTAAAAGTGCCAGATCCAAAGTTCAGCTCACAAACCAAAGATAAGTTGGTTTCGAGTGAAGTAAAAAGTGCGGTTGAGCAAACCATGGGCGAACAGCTGAATGATTTCTTATTAGAAAACCCGAACGAAGCCAAATTGATTGTTGGTAAAATCATCGATGCAGCTCGTGCTCGTGAAGCAGCACGTAAAGCGCGCGAAATGACACGCCGTAAAGGGGCATTGGATTTAGGTGGTCTGCCGGGTAAGCTGGCGGATTGCCAAGAGAAAGACCCTGGTCTTTCTGAAATATATATAGTGGAGGGTGATTCTGCGGGGGGGAGTGCTAAGCAAGGCCGTAACCGAAAGAACCAAGCCATTCTGCCACTTAAAGGTAAAATCCTTAACGTAGAAAAAGCGCGTTTTGATAAAATGCTATCGTCACAAGAAGTTGCGACACTTATTACTGCATTAGGTTGTGGTATTGGTCGTGATGAGTACGACCCAGATAAAACCCGTTATCACAACATCGTTATCATGACCGATGCCGACGTAGATGGCTCGCACATTCGTACTTTGCTGTTGACCTTCTTCTTCCGTCAAATGCCTGAATTGATTGAGCGTGGCTTTATTTATATTGCTCAGCCACCACTGTATAAAGTGAAAAAAGGCAAACAAGAGCAATACATTAAAGACGAAGATGGCTTGACGCAATACCTAACGACGTTAGCGTTAGATGGCACCAGCATTCATCCCACTCAGGGTGCGCCAGGTATGGGTGGTGAGCCACTTGAGCGTTTAGTTACTCAATATCGCAGTTTTGAAGCCATTCTTAAGCGTATTGAACAACGTTTCCCAATTACCTTATCGGGGCGTTTACTTTATCAATCTAAAGTAACTAATGAAATGTTGGCTGATGAAGCTCAAATGACGTCTTGGGTTAATGCTTTTGTTGCTGATTTATCTGAGCAAGGTGACGGCGGCAAGATTTACACCGGCTCAACCGTATTAGATGCTGAACGTCAGGTTTACTTACCGAATATTACTGTTCGTAAACACGGTATTGATACCAATTATTTATTTGGCTTCGAATTCTTAATGTCTACAGATTACAATACGATTGCAACGCTGGCGTCAGATCTAGAAGGTTTGATTGAAGAGGGCGGCTTCGTTAAACGTGGTGAAAAAGTGAAGCAAGTTGATACTTTTGTTGAAGCATTAGAATGGTTAGTGACTGAAGCCAAGCGTGGTCTTTATATCCAACGCTACAAAGGACTTGGTGAGATGAACCCTGAGCAGCTTTGGGAAACAACAATGGATCCTGAAAGCCGTCGTATGCTGCAAGTTACGATTGAAGATGCAGTTGCAGCTGATCAATTATTCTCAACACTTATGGGTGATCACGTAGAACCACGTCGTGAGTTTATTGAGTCGAATGCATTAAATGTGGCGAACTTAGACGTTTAATACGCTGCAGATACTCTATACTTATTGAAAGCTAGCCTAATGTGCTAGCTTTTTTGTTTGCCCAGCGAAGCTGGCAAACCCGACAGGTTGAAAGAAACCTGTATCGCCCCGACTGAGGGGAAGATAATCCGAATGGCAAGGGCGTTGTTGGCTAACGGCAGGGTCTGAAG
>NZ_JAFEUN010000124.1 GCF_016900895.1 Parashewanella hymeniacidonis | reverse complement strand
TCAATTTTATATTTTGTGTGAGAACCATGCCTGTATCTCATACAAACATCATAAGGCCAACTGCTAGCTAAAAGCTACCCGTCTGAAAGACGGGGGGTTCAACCCAGTTGTGGGACTAATGAACTTGAGAATCAAAGCTGTGACACCGTATTTGAAGAAGATAAGTGGAAGCTGTTAATGAAGATGAAAAAGCCAAGGGGCTGGAATGGCAAAGATACTCCAAGCCTAAAGGGGCTTATCAGTCGCAGGCTAAATCAGGTGGTTTTACAGACACTAAACGAACAGGTATAGCAGGCTGGGAAACGATTTGGGCAGGTTGGGATACCCTTCAATCTTATGTTGTTGGATATAGGATGGCGAAAGAAATGCTTGCTGACGGAGAAACCCTCTGAGATCAGATCAAGAAACAGGTGTACACCTCATATAAAAGACGACTACTTGCCAGAAATTCTTGCTTTTCTTACTGATCTTATAACACACCCATTGGAACATAAACTTAGTTAGATGTTGATTACACAAATTAAATAACCAACATAACTAACCTGATCTCTGGATAAGCAAACCTCTAAAGCACAGCTATTTTCGACTATTCCGGCGTTGCAATTTACTGAAATAGACATGCTATAGCAACAAATTGCCCCTTGTACTAGACGAAATTATCAGCACTGTAGATTCAAATTTAAAATGACTTTTATAACCAAGAGATTGTGGATTTCATTATCCAAAGCTCAGGTTAACTAAAAATCTAAATCAATTATACTGTCAGACAATTCAACAGTTTTTCAGTTTGTGCCCAACTTATGCATGCATCAGTAATTGACTTTCCGTAAACCAATTTTCCATCCATAGATTGCTTGCCCTCTTCAATGAAGCTTTCAAGCATAATTCCTAAAATATTTTGATTACCTTTTCGCTTTAGTTGGGCCACATGGAGTGCAATATCAATTTGTTTAAGGTGTTGTTTTTGTGCATTATCGTGACTGCAATCAATCATCACTTTAGTATGAACATTTTTGTCTGTTAACGTTGCGACTGCCTCTTCGATACTTTTCTCATCATAATTAGTAATCACTTCACCTGTAGCTGTTTTGCCTCCCCTTAACACTAGATGAGTATCTGGATTACTCGGAGTATCTATCATCGCAATTTCACCTTGTCGATTTAACCCTAGCGTATGATGGCTATGCCCAGCTGAAATCATGGCATTTATAGCCGTATCTGCTGATCCATTGGTGTTATTTTTAATGCCTACAGGAATGTTTAGATTACTCACCATCTCACGGTGAGTTTGAGATTCGGAAGTTCTTGCACCAATAGCAACCCAAGAAATTACATCATCCATGTACATCATTACTAGAGGGTTTAATGCCTCTGTAGCCAAAGGTAAACCCAATTGTGCCAGCTGGAGCATTAATTTCCGAGAACGTAAAAGCCCTTGCTCCATATTGCCACACCCGTCACGAACGGGATCGTACGCAAAGCCTTTCCAGCCAACACTGGTTCTTGGTTTTTCAACGTAAGTTCGCATTACAATCAGTAATTTGTCAGAAAGCTTTTCGTTTAGTTCCGCTAACTTTTGTCCGTACTCCAAAGCAGCGGCTTCATCATGAATTGAACATGGACCTGTAACCACCAAAAGTCGGTCATCTTTACCGTTAAGAATATCTCTAATTTGCTGCTTAGAATGTTCAACCGATACCATTATATCTTCAGACACAGGCAGTAAATTTTTCACTTGTAGCGGTGATAACACCTTTTTCGCTCTTGAGTCATTTGCGGCTTTTGGTGCTTCTGTTCTTGGTAAAATATTTAATTGAGTCATAACGTTTCTCGCTTTAGCTGAATAAAAATTTATTTTTTTCAATATGATGAGCTAGATTCGCCAATACGAAATAAGCCCACCGCAGCTAAATCGCCCGTTCGAGCGCCTTGCGAGTTGATGGAAAATGTCAGTTACTAAAGACACCATCGTTATGTCCTCTCCAGGTAAATACCAAAATTAAAAAAAACCCCGACTGGCTGACTGCCTATCGGGGTTGCATCCCTGGTTGGCAGTCTGGCTTTCGCCGGGACTGCCGTTTTTTGTTTACTTAACGGCGACCCGACTCCTGACTAAAATAGCCATAACCAAAGCACCAAAAATATACAGACGCAGAAGCTAACACACTATTAATTGTGCGGTAGATAATATTGGTCGATGCGTTTGTATTGAATTTTTTCATGCTTTCATCATGTACCAGGCAAATTTATAATGCAACAGTTCGTGATACAATTTACGCATTATTATTTTAACAGCTTATTTATTAGCATATGGCTTCAATCAATCCCGCTTTTATCGAACACATTACAGCACAGCTACCGCCTCACCTTAATATTAATGATTTAATTAACTTTTCTAATAAGTCACTTCGGCCATCAATCCGGGTGAACACTCTAAAAATTTCTAATGAATCACTCATTCAAATCCTAGAAAAAAAAGGGTATCAATTACAAGGGATTCCATGGTGTAAGAATGGATTTTGGATAACTGGAGGTGAAGACCGCTCACTTGGCAATTTAGTCGAGCACCTACAAGGATTGTTTTATATTCAGGAAGCCAGTTCAATGTTACCGCCTGTTGCACTATTTTCTGAGGAAGATGACTTTACTTCAATATTAGACATGGCAGCTGCACCAGGTTCAAAAACCACACAAATTGCCGCTATGATGAATAATCAAGGGATATTGATCGCAAATGAATATTCGTCAAGCAGAGTCAAAATGCTACACGCTAACCTCGTAAGAATGGGAGTAACGAATTCTGCCATCACTCATTTTGATGCTGAAGTTTTTGGTGAGTACTTATTCGAAGAGTTTGACGCCATATTATTAGATGCACCTTGCGGAGGAGAAGGCACTGTTCGCAAAGATGAGCAAGCCTTGAAAGAGTGGAGACTTTCAGAGGTGGAAGCAATCGCAGTAAAACAGAAACAGCTCATATGCTCAGCATTCGAAGCACTGAAAGTTGGTGGCACGCTTGTTTACTCCACATGCACCTTAAGCCAAGAAGAAAATCAGCAGGTTTGTCACCACCTGAAACAGTCGTATCCTGATGCCGTTGAATTTATTTCTCTGCATGAACTGTTTGAGGGTGCAGATAAATCAATTACTGAAGAAGGTTTCTTGCATGTTTGGCCTCAGACCTATGATAGTGAGGGTTTTTTTATTGCAAAATTCAAAAAAACATCAGCGGTTAAACGTAGTAAAAACATGCCAAAACCGCAAAGGAGTTTTCCTTTTCAAACGGCAAGTAAAAAACAAGTCAATGAAATATCTGAATGGCTAAAAGCAAGTTACGGTATCGAATTTCCAGACCATTCAGTTTTAAAAGTGCGTGATCAACAATTTTGGCTATTCCCTAAAAAGTTTGAATCTTTTATAGGTAAAATGCGTTTTCAGAGGATTGGTTTAAAACTCGCTGAACAAAAAGGCAAACATTTAAAACTTTCACATGAGGCCGCTACCGTTCTTGCTGTTTCTAGAGAACATAAGTTAGACATCAGTCTGGCAGAAGCAAGCGAGTACCTTAAAGGTAGAGATATCCCTCTAACTGTTGCGACAAAAGCACAAGGTGAAAAAACACTCTTCTTGCATAATAATTCTCTGGGCCTAGCAAAGCATTTAGGAAATAAATTAAAAAATAATTTACCTCGAGATCTAGTCAGAGATAATGCTACAACTCAATAAACACAAGGTTTTGGGATGCTAAGGCCTAGTTAAAACACAAGGAAAGCTACTTGATTAATAAAAATTAATGTAATTTTTTAGGCAATTTATTCTAACTGTTCTAATCTTTAAGTTAATGAATTTCTTCATTAATAATTTTGAAACATAAGAATAAATTTTAAAAGTTATTAATGAGTTACCGAGTAGCGCACGGCTCGAAAGAGCCATTTCCCAACGCCCAATTCAATTTATTGAAATGGGCTTTTTTTTATCTGTTTTACTTTAGTCGATTTGCTGTTTTAAACAGAACAAAGAAATTTTCGCCTGTATATTCAATCAAATCTTGATATTTTTCACCGCGAAGTTCAGCAACAAACTCCGCAACATCACGTACAAACGCAGGCTGGTTTTCTTTGCCTCGATGAGGGACTGGTGCCAAATATGGTGAATCTGTTTCAACCATTAACCGATCTTTTGGTACTTTACGAATAACACTACGTAATTCACCGGCATTCTTAAATGTGACGATACCTGAGACAGAAATATAAAAGCCAAGATCTATGGCCGCTTTTGCCATTTCCCAATTTTCAGTAAAGCAATGTAAAACACCACCTACCTTATCGGCATTACCATTTTTTAGCATGGAAATTGTATCGTCACGAGCATCACGAGTATGAACGATCAACGGTTTATCAACCTTTAAAGACAAAGCTATTTGACGCTCAAAACAATCTTGTTGTAACTCTTTCGTCTCCGGTGAATAAAAGTAATCAAGTCCTGTTTCACCAACTGCGATCACTCGCTCATGACGAGCACTCTCCAACAACATGTTGTCATCAAGTCCGGATTCAACATCTAAGGGGTGAACCCCAGAAGACAAAAATACTTGAGGAAAAGGTGCAACCTTTTCTTGCATTAATTTAAATTCTTGTTGGCGAACATTTACACAAAGCATATACTCAACGCCATTTTCAGTGGCGTTACCAATGACTTTACTCAAGCTTTGGTGATCTGGTGCCGCTTTTAAACGGTCTAAATGGCAGTGGGAATCGATTAACATTAATAGTAATGAACAAGTGAAAATAGCTGCAAAGAATAACAGTCTACATAGTACAGGTCAAATCATCAGAATTTAATTCGCTGGCGAGTAGCTTTTCAATTCTTTGCCTATGAATTTGATCATCTGATTCAATTTTGACTCCAACCCCAACCGGACGACCTCCTGAAGCGCCTTGAGGGTTACTCCACACAACAGTACCTGTAAATTGGTAATCATTATTATCTTGCGGTAATTGATAATGAACAAATAACCTTTCACCCAGCATTAATGGCTTTGGCATATTGATAAACAGAGCTGCGGGAGAAATAAATGGCATGTAGGCACGGTAGAGTTGATGAAGGTTATCAAACTCGATTGAAACTCTCTCCATATTGCACCTCTGTAACAGAGGTACTTACCTCTGTTTAATGGTTGGTTAGATGTCGATATTTAAGTATGATTTGCTGGCACAGTCCTGTTGCGTTGACGTTACTCATCAATGATAGTCTTTGACGTATTGTCATCACTTCCGATGCTAATTTTATTATGTTGGCTTGCAACAGAGGATCAGCATACTTATTTTGAAGTACAAATTGTCTGAGCACGAGGTACAAAACATCTAAAATATCAACAATTTCTTTTTCATCTATATCTAAAAAGCTAGTACATAGATGCCCTTCCATCAAACTTTGACTCCAATCCTTACGATAACTCAGTAGAGTTTGATAATAACCAGATGTAGCAGATTCTATTAAATTTAAAGGTCCCCCGACGATAGGCATTGCCCAAGTCATGTCACCAGAAACTTGAGAGTTTTGTTGTAACCAAACATTGAGTTCGTCTTTTGAGGGCAAGTGCACGGCAATTTCTTGGCAGCGGCTGCTGATCGTTGCCATTAGTAAACTGGGCGACGATGTTTGCAAAAACAGTAAAGTATCCCTACCTGGCTCTTCCAATGTTTTTAATAGCGCATTAGCAGCTGCAACGTTCATCTTTTCGCATTCATAAATCACAGCAATACGTTTACCGCCTTGCTGTGAAGTATTGGCTAAAGCACGACAAAGATGCCTAATTTGATCAACTTTGATTTGCTGACCATCAGGTTTAATGATATGTAAATCAGGGTGTGTGCCCGCCGCCGTCAATTGGCATGAATGACAAAAGTTACATGCTTCACCATTTATAGGCTTATTGCATAAAGCCAAACTTGATAAGTGTTCTAGCAATAACTCTGCACCGTACCCTTGCTCAATACCTAACAGTTGAGCATGCGGCATAGTATCTTCGGCCAATTGTTTGGCGAAGATGTTACAGGCTGATTTTAACCAAGATAATTGGTTCAATTTAACCATGGCATAGCCTGTAAAACACTGATGATGTCTTTGTGTACTTCTGTAATATTCTGACTTGCATCTATGACGTAAATGCTGTCATCTTCAGCAGCAATTTGCAGGTAGCGTGCACGTGCTCTCTCAAAAAAGTCTATCTTTTGTTGTTCAATACGATCTAAGGCACTACGAGATGCAGCACGTTGTAACCCTAGTTTTGGCGCTATATCTAGATACAAAGTCAAGTCTGGCTTGAAGTCTTTTAACGTCACATCGCTGATTACATTAACAAGATCATTTAACCCTCTACCGCCACCTTGGTATGCAAGAGACGAAAGATTGTGTCGATCACCAAGAACGCATTGGCCATTATTAAGTGCAGGTTTAATTACATTAGCCACTAACTGTGCACGAGCAGCATAAATTAATAAACATTCTGCCTCGTCGCAAAGAGGATCAGTTGTATCAACCGTTTTAACCAAATCACGCATTTTTTCTGCAAGAGGTGTTCCACCAGGTTCCCGAGTGCACACCATTTCACGATTTGTGTGCTTTTCAATATAATCTCGGACTAAACTGATCGCACTAGATTTACCAGCACCTTCTAGACCTTCGATAACAACAAATTTCCCTTGAACTCCACTCATTTTTTACTTCTCTGATATGTGTTTACTGCGCGATTATGTGCTTTTAACGTTTTCGAAAAGACATGACTACCATCATTTCTAGACACAAAATATAAGTAACCAACATCAGCTGGATGGGCTGCGGCTACAATAGAAGCAAGGCTGGGTGCAGCTATTGGTGTCGGTGGTAATCCTTTTATTCGATAAGTATTAAAAGGCGTTTTTGTTCTTAAATCTTTTTTGGTTATATTCCCTTGGTAACGATCACCCATGCCATAAATAACAGTAGGATCGGTCTGCAGACGCATACGCTTCTTCAATCGATTATTAAATACTGCCGATATCAAATTTCGCTCTTCTGGTTTAGCCGTTTCCTTTTCAATGATCGAGGCTAAAATCAATAACTCATATGATGAGTTTACGGCTACCGATTTGTCTCGTTGATCCCAAACTCGCTTTAATTCTTCTGCCATATGATTATAGCTTTGTTCTAACAACGTTTGAACTTTCGTCGTTGAGGTGTAGTTATAGGTCTCAGGAAAAAACTTACCTTCGGGCAAACCAGAAGTATCACCATATTTTTCTAGCACTTTCACAAAGATGTCTTTCGGTAACACCATTCGAGGTGCCTTTTTAATTGTTTGCTTCCACTCTTTTAGTGTGTGGCCTTCGATTAAAGTAAGCTTGAACTTTTTTACATCACCTTCAACTAACTTTTGCATTATCAAAAGTGGTGTATCTCCCGTATGCAATTCATATAAACCCGTTTGAATTTTTTGATAAACTGGGTTTAATTTCACAAATAGCTTAAGCTTCCAGATATCAGAAATTACACCTTGCCTTTGCAATTTAAGTAAAGTGCCATTAATGGATGCACCTGGCTCAACCCAAAGCTCTCTTTGTTGTTTAATATTCAGCGGTGAATTTGCATAAGATTCAATTGAATTTTTCACATAAAAAACACCAATGAATCCAGTGATAATAAAGGTAAAACAAATTTTAAACAGGAGTTTCCTCATAATTGGACTCCTAATAAATTATTCAACATAGATGTAGAATCCCAAGCTTCAAAACAATGCTGATCGACTTGTTTGACATCAACGACACCCATCAAACTATTTGTCATGAAAATATGTTCTATTTTATTGAGAGCTTCAATCCCAACATCAGAAACTTCAACATTAAAACCTAAATCAAGCAACGCATAAATCACTCTTTCTCTCATTACTCCTGCGACACCACTATTGCAGAGCGAAGGTGTGTACCATTTATCATCTAGATAAAAGAATAAATTAGCCATCGAGGACTCAATAATTTGGTTATCGTTATCAGTGACTAACCAATCTTGAAAGCCATTAGGTAATAACTGAGATTTAATCAACACTTGCTCTAAACGGTTTAAATGTTTCATACCGGATAATTTAGGTTGTTGAGCCAGCCTTATATCCGACAAGGTTAGGTTGAGCCCTGTCTGCTGTAACTTTTGATAGTTTGTGGGAAAGTCAAAAATAGTAATAACAGTAGTGATATTGGTGCAATTTAAGGCTGAATAGCCACGACCACCAGAACCACGTGAAATGAGTAATTTAATACCTCGGTTGGGATTAGCTTCAGCGATTATTTCGAGTAAAATTTTTTGAGATGTTGGTAACTGCCAAAAACCTGTTTCATTTTTAATATTTAAACGAATGACAGCTTGTTCAATACGAGATATGTGTGAATTGAAGAAAAGAATTTGGCCTTCTTGGTTAACTCTCATAGTTAAAAAGAGGCCATCACCATAGTTGAGGCCCCTATCAGAAACGTCTATCAGCTTTCCTTGCTGACCATTAATCCAAATATTTTCCATATATTAATCTTGGCTAATTCGACTCGCTACGGCTTCTTGTTGATCTTTATATTTCGCATTTTCACGCTTGTTATATGGCTTTGCCACAGGCGAAGATAAACGCTCAAAGTTTAACGCCCCAATCGTCATTTTAGGTCGTAGTGCAAGCGGTAGTTTACCACTGTTATAGAATTCTAAAACGATTTTCCCCTGCCAACCTGGATCGATTCGATGCGCAGTAACATGCACCATTAAACCTAAACGAGCTAATGAAGATCGGCCGTCTAACCAACCTACAATGTCTGGTGGTAAGGTGACGCTTTCATAAGTTACCGCAAGGGCAAGTTCACCTGGGTGTAAAAAGAAAGCCTCACCGTCAGGTATATCAATTTGATCACTCATTACGCGATCGAGTGCTTTTTGAACATCAACACTTGGCCCACTTAAATCAATGAAAGGAGCAGTATGATCTTTAAACACTCTGAAATGACTACCTAACCTTACATCAATACTTACACCACTAATGGCTTCTTCATCTGGCCGTGGTGACATAATAATCTCACCATTATCCAAACTGCGGGTAATTTCAATATCGGTTAAACGCATCTTATGTGCTGCTCCTTTGCGTATTTCGGCTGTCAGCCAAGTAGGTGTTGAATTCTAGCTTTTAGTATATCGGTTGCGATACGGTTTTTACCGCCTCGTGGAACAATGATATCAGCATATTGCTTAGAAGGTTCAATAAACTGCAGGAACATTGGGCGAACAGTCTTTTTATATTGAGAAATAACTGATTCCATTGTTCTATCCCTTTCTTCAACATCACGTTGTAATCGACGTAAGAAACAAATATCCAGTGGTGTATCCATAAATACGCTGGCATCAAATAGATTACGAAGTCTAGGGTCAGTTAATAATAAGATGCCTTCAAGGATAATCACTTTTTTAGGTGATACTTTTGTGGTTTCAGTTGTACGAGTATGCTCTGTGTAGCTGTATTGTGGCACTTCGATTGTGTCACCGGACTTAAGCTTAATTAAGTCTTCACAGAGACGCGCATGATCCATTGACTTAGGATGGTCGTAATTGGTTTTAACACGTTCTTCCATCGTCATATGACTTTGATCGTGATAGTACGCATCTTCATTGATTACTGCGATTTGATCAGTACCTAAATCACGACGTAACTCTTCAAAAATAGTTCGAGCAATTAAACTCTTACCTGAAGCTGATGCACCAGTAATCGCAATAATAACACACTGCTGAGAATTCATTTTTTGACCTTGTTTTTTTTAAGCTTTTTAAAATTTATTCATCAGTAAAACTGATTGAAACTGAATCGGTAGTTTGATCGACAACGAAGTTCGCTATTTTTTCAGCGATACCTGAATACAACAAACTGATTTCAGTGTCTGGTGTCGCCACGAGTGGTGGCTTACCTAAATCCATGGCTTCACGTATTTCAACGTTTAACGGTAGTGCTCCTAAAAACGGTACTTGATATTTTTCGGCTGTTCTTCTGCCGCCATCAGTACCAAAAATATGTTCTTTATTGCCACAACTACTACAAATATGAAAACTCATGTTTTCAATCAGTCCCAAAATAGGCACATTTACTTTTTCAAACATATTGATGCCTTTACGGGCATCCGCTAATGCAATGTCTTGAGGTGTTGTGACAATAACAGCACCTGTGAGCGGTACTTTTTGAGATAACGTAAGTTGGATATCACCTGTACCAGGAGGTAGATCTACAAATAAGTAATCTAACTCTGGCCAAGCGGTCTCATTCATAAGTTGAGATAAAGCGCCTGCAGCCATTGGTCCACGCCATACAGCTGCATCTTCACTGTCAATCAAAAAGCCGATAGACTGAGCAGTAATGCCATGAGCCGAAGCTGCCGTCATTTTCTTTTCACCAATTGCCTCAGGCTTAAACGTTTCCAAACCCAACATCAATGGAATAGAAGGGCCATAAATATCGGCATCTAATATACCCACTTTATAGCCTAGTTTGCTCATCGCTAATGCCACATTTACAGATGTAGTGGACTTACCAACACCTCCTTTACCTGAGGCAATAGCAATAATATTTTTCACATTGGATAATGCTGACGATGGAACTGAATTTTGGTTATTCATAAACAGTTTATTCTTCTATTCAACATAGAATTAAAAATTCCGGCAATTGTACCAGATATTAAACTGAACTTAATGGTTTTACGGTTTTGTTGGTTAAAATATGACGAACTGAACTTAAGCTATCATCTTATTGATAATGAAATCTTCAGAATTTGAACAATGCCAGTGGCTTTCTTTCGAAATGGAATACGCTCTGACGTGTATTTATCTCCCTAACGACACTGAATCAAGTCAATTTACATTGCATACTTTGGCGACAGAACTCCAAGCGATACTAACTCATAGCTCTCATAAAAATATCGACTAAAGCTATAGTAGAATCATATTTTAACATCTAGTAAAAACAGCATCATTGTGCAATCAGCCGTTACTAATTAGTCGGTTCTGAAAAAATCCATTTCAAGAGTTAAAATGTACGGCATCTGATTTACGCAAAATTCAGAGCCGTACCCAAAAGCAAGATTTCTTAGATTTTGCATCAATTTCACTACAAAACAGCCAAAACTCACCATCTTTTTCGAGCAAAAAGAAA
>NZ_JAFEUN010000123.1 GCF_016900895.1 Parashewanella hymeniacidonis | reverse complement strand
TTCTAGTAATTGCTTTTCTTCATTGGTTAAGGATATTTCAATCATGGCTGTATGATGATCTCTTTACAGATAATTTCAAGTCTTTGTTTGAAAAAGTCGCATCTTCAATGATCACGGGTATATGCAAACTTGACTTAATAACCATTGAACCAAATAGGTACAAAAAAGCCAAGAATCACTTCTTGGCTTTTTTACGGGCTGTTGATCTTTGTTTAACAATCATTGCTGAAAATATCAACAAAAATCAACAATCCCTAATCAACAAAGAGAAATTTTATAGGTCTTTTTGTTTGAACTCTGCAATCGTTTCACCTTTAAACTGCTTTTTTAGTTCGGATTTCGATAGCTCATTGATTTCGCCACCAGCGCCGATAGTAAAGTGATCAGTTTGGCTTAAATGTCTTGCTTGATACAACATAACAACCTGAAGAGTATGTTCTTTTTGCGCATCAGTTAACGCTGTACCGTCAGCCCATTTACCCAGCTCTGCTGCCGACTTCATTTTTTGATATACCTCTTCAGGCATATTATCAATCAACTTATCTAAATCCATTAAACACTCTTCCGTTTATTCAAAATAATCCGAACTCTAGTTATAAGATAGCCAATAAAACCGAAAACAAAACACGCACTGCCTACGTACATTCGGTTACCTTCAGCAGGCTCTCCGCCCCAAAACCAAATAACTACGCCAGCAATAAACAGTGTCATGGCGATAAAACTGTGTAACTGTAATTGGCTCGCAAGCTTGATTTTTCTTATATTTCGTTGTGCTTCTGTATCACCAGAGGTCGACGCATTACATGATGCACAACTCTTAGCAACACTGGACATACGTTTACCGCAACTTGGGCACTCAACTAATGCCATAATTACCTCAGCTTATCAACCACAGCTAACATTGCGACTAAAGATGCTTCACCTAAGTAAACACTTCTTTCAGGTGACCAACCTACAAATGGATCCGGTAAGTCATCATTGTCTTTGAACGGCATTTCTAAAGTATTAGCTAAACACTCAAATGTATTCGCAACCCAATTAGATGCAACCGTTAGATTCGCTTTTCCTGGCTCATCATTGTCATACCCAAATTCTGTTTGGAAGTCAGGGCTAGCCATGAGTAATGCTGAAACGAAATCTTTCTGAAGCTCAGCTAGACGTTCACTGTAGTTAGGAATCCCTTCTGCACCGGCTACGAACACATACGGCAATCCTTCATCACCGTGCACGTCATAGAATAAATCCACACCCGTCTCTTTCATTTTATTGGTTATATAATAAACTTCAGGGCTTTTTTCTAATGTTGGTGATTGCCATTCTCGGTTTAAATTCACTCCCACAGCATTGGTACGTAAATGACCTCGCACGCTACCATCAGGATTCATATTCGGAACAATGTAGAAATTCGCTTTATCTAATAGTGATTTAGCAACCGGGCAATCTTGATCAAGTAAGCGCATCAGAAGACCTTCTACACACCATTCAGCCATGGTCTCGCCTGGATGTTGACGAGCCGTGATCCAAATATTCTTTTTCGTTTCATCACCATCGCCCACCTTAACTAAAGTCATATCACGACCGTCTAAGGTTAGGCCTAGGTGCTCAAGTGAAACTTCTGAATGTAACTGTACGGAGCTGATTAAATCTAAGTGACGCTCGTAACTGTACGGGGCAAAATAAGCAATTTGGATGGCTTCACATTGAAGTTCAACTTGTATTTTAAGTTGTCCATCAACATATTCGGTTGGAATGCGGAACCAGCTTTGTCGATCATAGGTTGCTACAGCTTGATAACCTTCCCAGCCTTTGGTGTACGATGAAGAACCAGCATTAATGATATTAAAAGTATATTGGCTGCCAACTTCACCTTCGAAACGATAGTTAAACCACTGGAAAAATTCACCGCCTTCGTCTGGACGAATAGCAAGTTGAATATTGTCTCGTTCTTCAAGGTTAACAACTTGAATGTTACCACCATCAAAATTATCACTAATGCGCATATTTATTTTCACTTTTTAGTTTTTAAATTGTTCAACATTGTACAATATGCCCTACCAATTGCCCAGTCACCTCTACTTGACTATATCCCTGCAGAATTGGCGGAAAAAAATATCTTCCCCTAAACTAAATAAACACAGAAGTGATAAAGATTTTCTCATATGGAGTGGTTATGGGGATAAACAGGAAGTACATCAAAAATAAAGTTAATGGCGCCGAAGCGATATGTTTAGCTCTCATCAAGCAAAACGTGTAAAGTGATTTTTGGATATCCTGGTGGTGCTATCATTCCAACTTACGATGCGCTATTTAAGTATCAATCTCAAATTAAGTATGTACTCGTAAGGCATGAGCAAGGTGCTGGTCATGCCGCTCAAGGGTACGATCGAGCCAGTGGCGGGGTTGGCGTAGTTCTAGTCACCTCAGGCCCTGGTGCAACAAATATTCTTACTGCAGTAACAGATGCTAAAGCCGATTCAACTCCAGTAGTCTTTATAACAGGGTAAGCTCATTCTCAAAGTATTGGTACTGATGCGTTTCAAGAAGTCGATATTATCTCTATGTGCAAACCTGTGACCAAATGGTGTGTTCAAGACTCCTGCTCTAATGATATTCCTGAAGCTATGGCTACAGCATTTGATATCGGTACTGCTGGACGTTACTGTATGTTCAAAACAAAAGGTCTTTCCTATGGTGTGTTCAGGTGATTCAGTTTCAGATGTGAGGCTAAAGTAGCAGAGTCTACAATGTGGTCTGTCAATCAGAATTAGACAGTGATGTGATTTAATACCACAGGAGATGACGGTGGTTGTGTGACGGGTTTATCGCTTTCATCAGTAGCTCTTTTTATGTTCTCTAGTAGGGCTTCAATCTCCCCTCTTGTCTCACCATCTAAGTTTTCTTGAATTTCATTAAACAAGTCAGTATTAATTGCTGAGAGTTTAACTAATTCATTTTGGATGTCTGTAATCATTTGCTCTTTTTCTTTCTGTTCAAGCCGTAATCTTTTTCTTTCCAAAAGCATCATTTTATTTTCAAGTTGTTCGGCATATTTAATTTGAGCCATAATTTCTTTATGATCCATTACCACTAATTGCAATCTTCTTAGCTGCTCCGCCGCTAAAGCTGCTTTTACTTTTTTTATATCCAATTCTGCTTTTGTTTCATCAACTTCGCTTTTATCAGTCAGCTTTTCTTTTATTGCATCTTCAATAGGCTTTAAGTACTTTTCGCCTTCTTTTGCTTTTTTTTGTATTTCTAATTGCTGATCAGCTTCAGGCCACTTACCGCCCAGAGTAAAAAAGATTTGAATAATACCCGCCATAGCTTTCGCTGCTTTAAGTGCTTTTGGGTCACTAACTTTCGCCTTTTTTACGAGCAAATAGTGAATTGCGTTAGCGATACCATTATCTTTAACCGGCAAGAGGTCTTCATCATTTTTCAATCGTCTTTCGTCTACTATAGCGGCCTCAAAATCAAAAACTGACGTAACTAAAGCTCCTAAAGAGAAAAAAATCAAAGGTGCTGCGACTGGCCCTGTTAGTACTGTTGACATAATTGCCCCACCCAAAGAAACTCCAGCACAGAAACAACCAAAGGCCTTTAAGTAAACTTGATTAGTTTTAAGTTTCAACTGCGCTTCTTTATAGGCCTTTCTAGCATCTTCAGTTGCCTGTTGTGCATTTTTTAGTTCTATTGCGACTTCTGCAGTAAAGTCTAGTTCAGACGGTAAAGGCACTTGTTCTGCGGCAAATACAACTTCACTATATCTTGTTGCACTTTTATCACTCTCCGACATCAAAAGTAACTCAGAAGAATTGTTTAACTCCATCAGTTGCTCAAGCTCTACTAAGCTTTCCATATCACTTTTTTTTACTTTACTGAGTGCTTCCCTTAACTGCTCTAACTGTTTTCTTGATTGTTTTAACTCTTCAAACAACACTGAGTGTTGTTGTTTTATGTTTTCTCGCTTAGCTCTAAGAGCTTCCCTCGCATCATCTTCACGATCATCAAGTAAGTCATCAATATCTTTAAGATCATCTGAATATTCAGAAATCTCTGAAGCCATCTCGTCTTTTAGTCTTGCCTCTTGTTCCAGTTTCTGTAATTTTTCTTTGGTCATATTGATAGCATCAGCGTATTTAGTAAGTTTATCGCCTGCTAATTTAAGAATCTTTTCACCATTTTTTTGAATGTCCGATGGTTTTACTTTGCTTTTAGGAGTAACTGACCCAGCCCATAGTAGACCTAAAGTTAAAACAAGTTTGATACCGGTAGAGCTCCAGCCTGCATATTTTTCAGCTTTTTCTTCTGACACATCAAAAAACCTAAAGAGTGCATAAGCAATATTTCCCAGGCCATCAGCTTCGAATGGGAGGCCGTCCTTTCCTTTCACTTTTAGCCCCCAATCAACTGCAGCCGAAATAGTATCAGCAGTAGATAAAACCGCAGCAACACCAATCACGGCTGCTGCTGCAATAGAAACTCCTCCTGTTGGAACAGCAAAACCAATTGCCACGGCAGCGGCGGCAATGGCTAAACAAGTTTTAGCAAGCTTCATAAAAAAGGTCTTTTTCGCCATTTTTAAATCCGCTTCTTTAGCTTTATCTAAAGCCTCAAGTGCTTTCTCTGTTGCTTTCCTCTCACTTTCTTGAATATCTGTAACAACTTCATTTCTGGTATTTTGAAGTGGTACTTGTAAAGGGTTATAAACACTAAGCCTTCCCGCTTGAAACCCTGATGCACGGTTTACAGGAGTATCAACATCACCCACTCCAGTAATTACAATGTTAGGAATTTCAGCAGACATCACAGGAACATTACTAGGTTTATCAGCAACTATACTTGGCCTAGCTTTTGTATGAAGGGGGAGTTCAAATTCAGGAGTTGGCACCTCCTCACCAGTAGAAGCTGATCTATTTCTACTCCCACCAAAGTAATCATCATCGATCTGCTCTGAACTTGCTGAGTAACTTTGGTAATGTATAGCCAATGCAGGATCTGCAACGCTCATTTTTCATTACCTCAGCTATCGAAACATAATTTTACTCTATTGTATTCTGCACATTTTTTTAGCGGTTTAAATCACACATTAATTACAAAACAGAATTATGAACAAAGTTTAACAACTGCATATTTTTCATACATTAAAGTCGATTAGATCACAAACCATAAAATTTAGTGAGCAACAGCACGGAAGCTGAAAACAACTTTTAAATAATAACTACCTAACATAATTAAGTGTGAGCTAGTCGATTAAAATAGCCTTTAATAGACATCTCAGCATGTAACATTAATAAATATTAACTTTAATATAACAAACAAAGCAGTTACGTTTAGTTATCAAAATTTTACAGCATTAACTATGATTCCCAGAAGTGAATTACAAACTGAAATTCAACAATTTATTGATGAATGTATCGGAATTCAGAAAATAAACTACACAGAGCCAGAAAAATTGGGACTTTCAAAAGATGAGCAAATTTATCATGCTCATATGCGTAATGGCTTTATACGTTATAAATTAACTGTTAAAGATGGCAATGTAATAAAGTCTGAGTGGTTTTGTAAGCCCTATATGCTAAAACATCTATACTTTGGAAAAACTTATGAACCAAGCCAGCAACATGATAGAGAGGCACAGGCTTTCTACTATGCTCTGACTAATAAAGGCATCCCCTTTTGGCCAACACCTCCTTATGGCGAGGCATGCAAAACCCAAACGGTTGACGACTGGAAAACGGCTATTTCTGCACCGGTTACTTCTTTAAACAACAAAAAAACGCTTCTTTTAGATATCCAAGCTTTCACTAAATTCGATGAACCAAGCTTTAGAATAGCCTCCAGAGAGGAGCTAAAATCTAGAGTTTATTTTGTAGATTCTACAGTGGTAGAGCAGTTAAGAATGCTGAAAAAAAACGGCCATGACTTTATTTTGCTTAATAATAATGACTTGCCTTTTTCGACTGTAAATGAACTATTATCTTCATATGACTTGGAGATTACTCCTAAAAATTATTTGAACAAACTCAGTCATAGATACTTTGTAACACCTCAACTTAGAGAACAAATAGATTGGTCAGAAGTTCCGCAGGCTGGGATGAATAAGTTTGCAAGACAATTTTGCTTGAATGGTGATTACTTATACATAACAACACACTCTTCTGCATCTGAAAGCTTCGGAGAATACTTTTTACTCGCAAAAGATGACAGTCCACTTACTTTTATAACAAGTGAACCGCCACAATCTTCCAGAGAAACTACTTCTCAACTCGCTGATAAATAAAGCCACCAGCGAAAATCATAAAGATAAGTAGGTATAACCATTTATCTTTTGATTCTGATTCTTCGGCTTTAACTTGCTCTTCAAGCCTCAGCCCTGTGACTTGCTGAGTCGCTTGTGCTGCTTGAGCCGCATTAACATCTGGCGCAACTTTCCCCGGAGCTAAAGGGGCTAAAGGGGCTAAAGGGGCTAAACCAAAGCCTGCATTTTGTGTTTGTACATATTCGGTAAATTTCTCGTTATCTGTAACCACATCATGCTTGTTGGCTAATTCTGTATAGGTTTCTAGCATCTTCTTCAAGGTTTCAGCATCTGGTGCCCAGTAACCTTTACGAGTAGCTTCTAGCATACGCTCGATGATTTGCGCTAACGCTTCGGCGCTGTGTTCTTCAAAGAACTTTTTCATTTCCATTTGATATTTATCATCAACGTAAACTTCGAAGAACTCTTGCCAATGGTCATCACGTAACGCTTCTGGCGTCATGACTTCCCAGCCCCACATGTTGTTCATGCGGTCAAGAATGGCGATTGTACCTGCGTAACCAGAATCTTGCATCGGCTTGAATCCAACGCAGATGGAAATGGGTGTAGATCTTTTGAAACGACAAACTTAAAAAATAGATCTATTAAGATCAATAAGTTGAGTTTATATAAAGGTAGACAAGAGAGTTTTTTGTGTTAGTTATATTGTTCCGACACGCAATAACAACACATAAAGCCCTCTATGCAGACAGAATACGCTAACACTCAAGAAATTTCATTTTTTTCTGAAGCTCAAATCCAACTTGATACGATTATTCATCAGCTTCAAGGCGAAACACTTCAAAACTCTGAACATGGTGATGTTGAACAATTTATTCAAAACGAAGGCTTTGAGTTACTGAGACGTTTGCTACAAGGGCACTTAGATATGAAGGCCAGTGAAGAGCGTCATCTAACATCAATTACTTCTTCTACAGGCATTAACCTGACACACGTTCGCCACCACACCCAGAGAAAAATGAGCAGTCTATTTGGTGACGTTATCGTACATCGTAAAAGCTATAGCACACGAAAACACAAGTGTTGCTTTCCATTAGATGAACAACTAAACCTTCCTGACGACCAATACTCTGACGGACTCAGACAGCGCATTGTCGATGAGTCAGTCAAAGGCTCATTTGATAATGTTGTAGAGTCACTTAAGCGGACAACAGGTGGACGTGTAGCGAAGCGACAATGCTTGAACGCTGTACAAGATGTTGCGCAAGACTTCGAACAATTTTATGCAATGCAACGCTTTGAACGACCAGAAGCAACTCAAGATTTAATCGTACTAAGCTTTGATGGGAAAGGCGTTGTAGTGCGAACTGATAGCCTGAGAGAATGCACAAAGAAAGCCGCCCTGAAAAGTAAAAAGCTGAACAGTAGGCTCAGTGCAGGTGAGAAGAAAGACAGAAAACGCATGGCTCAGGTATCAACGGTTTATACCACATTAGCTCATGTGCGTACTCCCGAGTCAGTGATGAAAATAAACGAAGAAGATAATGTTCGCCCAATTCGAGTTAGGCCAAGGAACAAACGAGTCTGGGCTAGCCTTGAACGAGATGCAGAGCGAGTGATAGAAGAAGCTTTTGAGGAAGCACTGCAGCGTGACCCAAACCAAGAACGTCAATGGGTAATTCTTGTCGATGGCCATCCACATCAACTGAAGCAAATCAATCGGCTAATCAAGAAGTTTAATGTACAAGTCAATCGGCTAATCAAGAAGTTTAATGTACAAGTCACAATAATTTTGGATTTTATACATGTTGCAGAATACGTCTGGAAAGCCGCATGGTGCTTTTTTGAAAAAGATGACACATCAGTAGAAGACTGGGTTGCCGAGCGTTTACTTAACATTTTAAAAGGAAAATGCTCCCAAGTTGCTAAAGGCATTAAAAGTAGTGCGACGAAAAGAAAAATAAGTAAGCGGGAAAATGTCGATAAATGTGCTCGCTATCTTTTGAATAATATACCCATGATACCTGAAGATGCTCGATTTCAGCGAGAATGCACAGCTTGTTAATCAAGGCGACAGTGTGCGGCAATAGTGAGCTATTGTTAGCACTGGCAACACAGAGTAACACGCTGTGCAACTCGCACTTCGTGGACTTCTCAGCACCAATTCTTCTTTGTTACATTAGCTCGAAAGAATCCCGATATTCCTTCGCTAATGCGCCTCAAAGAATTGGCGCTGAGAAAGTCCTGAAACATGCATCTTCAGGTATCATGGGTATAAAGAGTACTTGAAGTATGGCGAGGCATTAGCATCAGGTCATCCTATCGCCAGCGGGGTAATAGAAGGTGCTTGTCGTCATTTGATAAACGATAGACTGGATATTACCGGTGCCCGTTGGGGGCTTGATGGAGGTGAAGCGATTTTAAAACTACGGTCACTGAAATCTAGCGATGATTTTGATGATTATTGGCTTTTCCATAAACAGCAATCCAAACGACGACTTTATAAAGCTGCTGTAACCGTCGAATGAAAGGAACTGCACCCAACTGAGATTGAAGTTGTAATGCTTCGTTCCAAAACATCGGCATCAAAACATGGATTTGAAACAGAGCATACCTCAAGTTCCCCCTCATTAACGCTAAAGGTATACGGCTCTAGATCTTTTATTTAATGAAGGAACTTGAGCACCTTAGCTGAGCGACCTCGACTTACGACAAATGCAGTCGGAAAACGACATATGGGAGCTGAAAGCTCCAGATCTGGCAGATGTTCTTGTTCCGTCATTGTTAAAGGAAAAGGTCAGAATGTTGAAATTGAAGGAACTTGAGCAGCCATGGTTATAAATTCAAGTTTAAGGTAATGTTATTTTACCGCTTAATATCTTCATACCGTATATTGTTAACTAAAATTAACCTTTCCAAGCAGTAGAAAAAGTTCAAATCCCCTCTATGTAATCTTCATTAGTGATCATAAAATATAAACAAAAAAGGGAACACTATGACTAAAGAAAAATTCGAAACTATTTATTTCCGTGCAGCAGAGCGAAAAGGTGGGGTAGAAAACTTAGAGCAGCTATTATTTAAACCACTCTCACACGAAGAGATACTCCAAATTAAGGATGACCGCTGGCTTTCTACTTTTACGATGAAAGTTTTTCAGTGCGGTATATCTTGGAAAGTGGTTCGTAATAAATGGGATAATTTTGAAGATCATTTTTTTGGCTTCAAACCTGAGTTATTGCTAATGCTTTCCGATGAACAATGGGAAGAAAAAGCTCGTGACCCTAAAATCATTCGACATTTAACTAAAGTGATGACCATTCCGGCTAACGCACAAATGTTGATAAATGCGAGCTACGAGCATGGTTCGTTTAGTAAATTACTCGCCAATTGGCCAAAAGATAACACCACCGAGTTGTGGGAATACCTTAAAAAGAATGGCAAAAGGCTCGGCGGAAATACCGGTGCATATGCGCTTCGCCAAGCGGGTGTTGATACTTTTATATTGTCTTCTGACGTTGAAGCTTATTTAAGAAATACTGGAATTATTGACTCGGGAAGAACCACTAAAAAAGCAATGCGAGCGGCGGATGCTGCGTTTGTAAAATGGCACCAAGAATCTGGACGCAGTTTAACTGAAATTAGCCAAATTATTGCTTATAGCAGTGGTGAAAATAGAGTTTAGTAGAATGCGCCAAAAAATAGGCTATGGGTTACTGATTGTATCCACCATTATTTGGTGCGGTATTTTTGTTGTCCCCTTTTTAGATATTGATACAGCAAAAAGTGCAGGACTTGCTACAGCTTGTTTTTTTGTGGGTGAAGCGGCCTTTTATATTGGTATTTTATTGATTGGCAAAGAAGCTTGGCTGAAATTAAAACACTATTTCTCAACCAAGCTCAAACAGGCTAAAGACGATGAAAACTAAAGACTAACCCTTTGCGATTTAGCGTCATCAAATTGCTGACGAATCGCAATGGCTTTGCCAGTAATTTCATTATTAAGACTTTTAAGTAAGCCTAGTGCAAAGCAGACTTCTGCCATCAAAAATAAAGGGCCAATTAACAGCTGGTTTAAATCATCTATAAATGCTGGTTTGGCTTTTTCAAATTTATGTCCCACCAGCTGAAATACCCAACCGACAACAAATACCGCTAGTGCGAACCAACCTCCATATTGAGTTTGTGCCACTAAATCAGCTGTATACATTACCGGGGCCATAAACAGCACCATTCCTAATGCCAACCCTTTATGCAACATCACATAATAAACTAAAACAATTGCAGCAAAAGTATAGCCGAAGGTGATCTCATAGCCCGTATCCCCAATTGGAAACCTCAATAAACTAAACCAAACAAAAATAGACCAAATAATCGTTGGAACACCAATAAAATGAGTTTTAATATTATCCGCATCCAAATGCACGCTCTTGTAGGTTGAGAGCTGTTCAACGATCGTTTTCATGCGCTGTCGAATCCTTATCGTTTTAATTTTAAGCTCTCAATTTAGCCGAATTTTAGGATGATGAGAATATCTATTCAAAAAAAACGTCATTATTTATATGATTTAATCAGCATTTTTGAGTACGACTTTTCCTCGCTGAATAACCACTTTTGGCTTGTTCAGTATCGTTAAGTCCTCTAGGGGGTTTTTATTAAACAGCAATAAATCTGACTCATACCCAATTTTCACTAAACCATAATTACCTTTAACCATTGGAAAGCTCGCAGCATTTATCGTTAAGCTTTGCATTACCTCTAAATTAGTGAAACCTAAAAGCTTAAGAGCGCAAACTTCACGTTGAAATGTATCTGCATATGAAGAATGCTCTAGGCTCTGCCCATCTATACCGGCAGCGCCTTTGGCTTTTCGTACTTTTCGGTATCCGTTGTAAAGCGCTTCTTTGTTTAAGAGGCGACCGTACAAGCTGTAGTAAACTCTCATGT
>NZ_JAFEUN010000122.1 GCF_016900895.1 Parashewanella hymeniacidonis | reverse complement strand
TAGCAGGTTGGGAAACGATTTGGGAAGGTTGGGATACCCTTCAATCTTATGTCGTTGGATATAGGATGGCGAAAGAAATGCTAGCTGACGGAGAAATGCACTAAGATCTGATCAAGAGACAGCGATAATGCTGTAAGTAAATTGATCACCAAATTACGTAAAATTTTTTCTGATGACGTTAGACAACCCAAATTTATTGCGACCTTCCCTAAAAAGGGATACAAGTTTATCGCTGTTGTAACCCCGATTAATGAAGAAGCATCGAAGCCGAAATTTATCGAGGTTAATCACATGAAAACAATAAACCTCAGAAAAATTGGACTAATCTTGACCACCATTTTGGTCACTTTTACTATTGCTGTTGGCTTGAGCGTATTTTGGAATAAATATCAAACAACACCATCGACGCCTTTTTATGCAAGAGCACTTACTACCGATGCTGGAAACGAGCTATTTCCCGACTTTTCATCGGACGGAACACGAGTTTCTTATATGTCAGCACAAAGTGACCGAATGCATTTAATGATAAAAAATGTTGTTGATGATCGCATAACGGAAATTACTCACAAAGATAACATGGGGGTTGGACCTGCTGATTGGAGTGATGATGGTCAACTGTTAGCCTACCTCGTGGCGACGCCTCAACACTGCCAGTATTACATCCGCAGTATTAGTGGATTAGAACTGGGAGAGCCTCGACTTATTCATAATTGCCCAGCTGGAAGTTATGGGAAAATTGTCTTTACGCATGACAATAATCGATTGGTGTTCAGTGAAAATGAGGGTAGAAATACACCGTATTCATTGTTCGAGTTTAATTTAACAACAAATAAAAACAAGAGATTGCATCAGCCTGAGATATATTTAGGGGGCAACAGTCAATTTGATCTACATCCGACGCAGGACAAACTACTGATTTCGTCCCCAGATAAACAACAGTGGGAAGGTTTCTACTCACTTGACTTAAAAACAGAACAACTTAAGTTGCTGTTTAAACAAGATGCGTATATTTGTTGTGGCATATGGGATCACGACGGTACAAGAGTTGTGCTAATGGGGGAACATCCCGCATATCAACTACTCAGTTACAATTTAGCCGGTAAAGACAGACAAGTTATTTATTCTGGAAGCCGACAGATTAAACATCCTCGTCGACATACGAATGGCGTTGATTACTTGTTTTCTGCTGGAGACAATAATGTCAACATTCATGCGATAAATACTTCAACAAATCAACAATGGGTTGTCGCTAATAATTCATTAGACGAACGATTGGCAAGATTTGCTCACCATGACAATCAAATAGCATACGTTGCATTAGCTTCGGGGAGTGAAGAACTTTGGTTAACCAATACCGAAAATAATCATCGACAAAAATTAACCCACTTTAACGATGACCGTCACTACGTCGATTTGATGTGGTCACCCAAGGGGGACTATTTAGTCGCGTTAACCTTAAATGAAATACATCTAGTGTATCTATCAACTGGTCAGTTTAAGCGTCTTAATATTCCACAAACCGAAATTGTAGGAGTTTCATTCAAATCAGAGAGCAATATTGCTTATAGTATTAAACATAACCATCAATATCGAGCGTACTCCTATTCACTAAAAACGGATGAGATTTCACCTGAAGACTCTCAATGGCAATTGATTCAATATCACGCTGATCCGAAGAACACACTTTGGCTGGATAAAAATAACCAATTATTTGAAGGTGAGTTGCCAACTCTTGTCGAAAATCCAGTAATACCAACAAATAAACTCATTGATGGTCGTCAGTTTAATTTAAGAAAAAGAGATCAGCTATGGGTTTGGTTTGAACAAGATGAAAAGAGTAAAATTCAAGGTTATTCTGAACAATCTAAAAAATTAGTCACTCTTACTCATACCAACGTTAACTCTTTTGATATTAAAGGAAATATACTGTTATTTGGACGTACCAAACAGATAAATACAAATGTGTACCAAACACAGTCTCTTAACAGCAAGTAAGTATGTTTAATATAATGACATTTTCGCCACGACTAAAGGGTTGCTTCAACTGGAGTTGTAAAAATTCAATTTTTAACACGAAATGTCCAAATCTGTTCCAACGTTCAAAGATCATTACTGGCAAGATTCTGTCCAGAAACGTGCTGGGTGGGCTATCTCTCACCCAATACTTTCACAACCCTTCCTTTAACTTCTGTTGCCCCAGTATCAACAAGGTATTTCTCACCTTCATCATAAAAGTAGATTTTTCCGTCTGGGAGTTGTCTTAACTCCCCGACTTGGTGGGCGCCGTTTACGCTGAACAGGTAGGTGCCTTTGGTAACGACGTTTTGCTGAGTGTTGATAAAAAGTAATCCATCAGAGTGCTCAAGTGCAAAATCGTTACTAGCGATCCCTACAAGAGTGTGGAACTTTGGATCAACGGGGAATTCTTCTGTCTTAACCAATTTACCGTTGTTGAGGGCGTAGATACACAGTTGGTTATCAACTGCTGTTTGAGTTGGCTGAGGAGGCTGGTTTACAGGGGTATCTTTTGATGTCCATTCAGTGTTTTGGAAAATATCAGGTAGCTCACCTTTACCAAAACATAAGTATTCCATCGAAACACCTGTGGCTAAATGTATGCGAGTGAGCATTTCAAAAGGAGTGGTATTTCTTGTTTGCCATGTGGAGAAGGTGCCGGGATGCGTACCAAGAACTTCAGCTAATTCAAGACGATTACGAACGCAAAATAAACCAATTAATCGCTCAACTATCTCTTTACCGCCATCAGCGTTTACAGCTAAATTTAACGAACGCAAAAATTTCATGTTTTTTAGCTTGACGATACTGCTCATTAGATCAACAATCCTTTCTCGATGGTTAAATCTTAGTCTTTCAATGGCATTCCCCAACGCATTCGAAAGACAGTTTGTAATAAGGATACGATCAAATGAGTGATATTGCTATACAAATTGCAACTCCGTTCGTGACCTATGAAGAGTACTCTAGAATCTCTGGAGTGCCCTACAACACTATAAAGAAGATGGTTGCAGACGGTCGGTTACCTATTCGTCCAAAAGTAAGAAGAACTGATAAATCTCTAATTAATCTTCTTGCTCTTACCAAAGAAGCAGCTGAGTTGGTAAGTATCAGTTAAACCAATATAAGGGAATGAATCATCTTAAAAAGGAACATATCAATGTAAAGAGGTATACGCTATGTTTACAGATGAAAAAGCCACACATGATCATGTGAATAATGCGATTCGATCATTCGCAAAGAATGAGAATCTCACAAGCTTAGCAAAAGCAATCTGCTATTACAGCCCACAAGTACTAAGAAATAAACTATGCCTGAGCCAACCACACCAGTTAACGGTTAATGAGCTGGTCGATATTACTCTTGCCAGTAACAATCGAAGTATTGTTGACGGTGTACTATTCCAGTTAGGTTGCTTGCCCTCTCAAGTGTTCACTGA
Source organism: Parashewanella hymeniacidonis (assembly GCF_016900895.1). Classification (GTDB taxonomy): domain Bacteria; phylum Pseudomonadota; class Gammaproteobacteria; order Enterobacterales; family Shewanellaceae; genus Parashewanella; species Parashewanella hymeniacidonis. Next base: position 8,074 of record NZ_JAFEUN010000122.1, on the reverse strand, counting down.
AGGTCATTCTGACTCATCAAACTCTATCACCAATAGCTTACTCAAGATCTGCTCAGACGCTGGCTCATTATCTGAGTTAACACTTGAAGTACGTGATAAGCAGGGAGTTACAGAACTTGTACGTCACGACATCGTTAAACAAGCAATGGTATTAATGGCTGAACTAAGAAGGCTAGTCATGTTAGTCGATAGCAAAGCATTTCCTCCCTCAGTTATTCCTGCTTACTCAAACTGCACAGTAGCTGTAGCTTCGTGAATCGGAGGTTGTCTATGAGCAAGTTAATGACTGAGGACTCAGCCTATAATTCCAGTGAAAATATTGCTGAGAAAACACTCGCAATGATGAGAGTGAAATTGGGTAAAAGTAGCATTGCTAGCCATTACGACAGACTATGCAAAGCTCACAAGCAGCTGTTGCTCCATCATGCCGGAATTAATGCTGATCTTCATTGGGATAACGGCTTCGAGCACTTCGACCGAAGACAACGGAATGATATTCGTCACGCCATTATAGAGCTGATCAATTTAGCTCACTTTTTTAACAAGGTGAACTTGTGTAAAGACCAATGCCACTTGCACTTAAACTCAATCAAAAGCCATAACTTCAATACTTCTAGCGGCTAATTTCTTCACTTAATCCGTTAACGAACACCAACCAACTAATTTATTTATAGGAGTACACCTATGTCTTCCTACGCCTTTGATCTATCTAAAAATCAGCATGTAGCGATGCGTCGCTTGATGGCTGAAATCTACAATAAGTTCTGGACAGCTGTTCGTCACAGGCAATTTAATGCTGCACACAATTATGCAGGCATGGCGTCAGCCTTAGTTCGAGTGTGTCTGGTTGTGCTTAATGACTTTGAGCTATATGAAATGTGCGAACTGCTCAGTGATGTGCTTTATGTGCAGCTCGATTATCACAAATGGCATAAAGCTGCGTGAAGCTGCTGAGAGATGAACCGTTATGGACATCAACGAATTTGAAGAGCAATCAGGCATCTCACTATCAGCAGTATTTAAAGGTGCTGCTGAAGTTGACTTGAACAACGTCATAGCTTGTCTAACCGCTATTCCAGATCAACTCGCACATCCAATTCTTCTAGACTTTATCAGTCGCTATCACAAGTTATCTCAGCATCAAATTGTATCCTTAAAACGTGAGATTCAAGTAAAAGCTGACTCGATTAAAGTCAACCTAAAATGGATGACTGAGCAGCTGCAACGAATACCAGAGGCATTAGCAAAGACGCTTAAAAACGAATACCTCAGAAGATACAAAAAATATCCCAATGGACGCAGTGCCAATATCTGGCTAAGAAAAAGTGTTGAGTTCATTGATAAGGTTATCCGTAAGTTTCCGATCCCGCTTTATCATTTAAATTCAGAAGTCAGACGCAGTGACATTGCCAATGAATGGGCGAATCGCTGTTTGATGATGTTGGAAAATATCACTGAGCAACGAACCAAGAAAATAGATCCTATCGAGCTAATCAAAGCCGTAAAACAGCCTGCGGATATGTGGGGCTTCTGTCCGCCACTGCCTGACTTTAAAAAGATGGAAAAGAAACAACAGAGAGGTGCGGATATTTCAGATGAACTCGATACCATTGCCAAAGCGCTTGCTCGATTAATAGATGAAAGTTGGTGGCATAATCAACTTGAAAGAGCATACCAACAGTACAAAGAGCATGCCGCCATTATTGTCGGTAAAGTTCGTGCTGGCGTGTCGCCTTATGTTTCTTACAAAACCCTCCAAGAGTATCAAGCTCGCAAAAAAGCCAATACCGAATGGCTGAAAATGATGATGCTAATTAACGAGCAATACGAATTAGAATTGCCGTTAATGGATGCGGTTAATGCTTCAATTTCTAATCCTGAAAATCGACGGGTTGAGCTGATGGTGAGAATGCGAGGTTTCGAGCAATTGGCCGCAGAGCATGGTTATGTCGGTGAGTTTTACACATGGACGGCACCGTCGAAATACCATAGCTGGATAAAAGACGATAATGGTCGTAGTCATGCCAATTCATCCTACGAGGGCGCCACACCGAGAGCCACACAAAAGTACCTTTGCAAACAGTGGGCAAAAGTACGGGCTAAACTTGAACGGGAAAAAATAGAAACCTTCGGCTTTCGGGTTGTAGAGCCGCATCATGATGGCACTCCACACTGGCACTTACTGTTGTTCTTCAAACCGGAACAAGTAGTTCTCGCAAGACAGATCATTTGTGAATATGCCGTTCAGCACGATAAAGAAGAACTGAACATTAAGGATGACAACTTTACGCCTGATGATTGCAGCCCACGCTTTGATTATAAATCCATAGATCCAACCAAAGGCAGTGCCACAGGTTACATAACCAAGTACATCGCTAAAAATATCGATGGTGCTTATGTCGATGTTGATTACGAAGCTGAAAGTTCAGGTAAACATGCGGCAGAAGGTGTTGCAGCATGGGCTAGTACATGGCGGATAAGGCAGTTTCAACAAATCGGCGGTGCGCCAGTTACAGTATGGCGAGAGTTAAGGCGGCTGAGAAAAGCGATTCCCAATGACGATATTTTAGAACACGCCCGAAAAGCCGCGGACGCCGCTAATTGGCAAGGATACATTGAAGCTAATGGTGGACTTGCTTGTAAGCGGAGCGCACGCCCAGTAAAACTAGCCAAAATCGTCAACGAAGCCGCCAACCGTTACGGTGAGGACATCATAAAAATCATAGGCGTTATAGCTGATGTAAAAGTCGAAACACGGCTCGAAGGCTGGGAGATTCATAAACCGAGAACTGAAAGTGCTGAACCTAAAGTTGATGGTGAAGCCGAGAACGCTGTTTGCCCGTTAAGCAGCGACAGCTGCGCCCCTTGGAGATCTGACAATAACTGTACGGAGGGGATAACTTCTATCAATGTAGCTTGTAAACAATCCAATAAGCGAATGAAGGCTGTTAATGAAAGTTGTAATTTTTATGTTACATAGATTTTTTTGGTTTGAAGCTATATTGGCTATCTGGCTGTTAAATATAGTGATATCTTGTGCCGCATAAAGATGTGGTGTCAAAAAGGAACTGGACATGACAAACACAAAAGCTTACTACATCGACAGAGGGCTACACTGGCTATCTGCAATTATCATCATTGATATGCTTTGGGGAATGGGAACCTCAATACATATCACTGATTATCGTATTAAGGGTGATTTAATTCACAAGCAAGATGCAATGACAACTCACCTTTTTGAAGCTATAGCCTTATTTGCACTGTTAGGCGGTCGCATTTTTTTGAATCGCATATATCCAAACCGTGATACGAAAATGGTTTTCCAAAGTGTGAGGCATAAGGTTATTACTTATGGATTGCACTACTTGCTTTATCTAACCTTCGTATTACTTGCCGTTTCAGGTTTCTTTTCTCTAATAAATGGTGAATTGCCATTAGAGTTTTTAAGCATTTTGTCTGTTCCATTCACGCCAGTTGATAGAGAAACCTTTGGCTTTGCATTTGAAAGTCATGAACTTTTGACAAAATGGTTGTATGTAGTACTAGGCATTCATATTGTTGGTGGTTTGTATCTGCACCGATAAACCGTTTTCAGAACAATTTAAGCACATGGGGTAAATATGAGGCTGCTGATCTACATTTTACTTTTTATTTCTACACTGGTAAGTGCAGAGCAAAAAGTTGATTTCACTTATGAGCCAAAGAATCAAGTTCCATATTTCAAAACTAATAAAACGCCACGAGTTCACATTGATGAAGCTCATAATAACTTTCACACATTAACAGGTCGATATGCTCCATTTGCTAAGGTGCTTGCAAGCGATGGCTACGTGGTTAAAAGTAACATTAATAAGTTCACAAAAGAATCGCTTAAAAACATTGATATTTTGGTTATCGCAAATCCGGTTGCTGATGAAAATAAAACAAATTGGGATTTGCCAAACTATCCAGCATTTTCGAGGCAGGAAATTGAAACTCTACATCGTTGGGTTAAAAATGGTGGAGCATTACTACTAATAGCTGATCATATGCCTTGGCCTAAAGCCTCTGAAGATTTAGCTGCAATCTTTGGTTTTCATTTTACAAATGGATACGTAGAAATGCTTGGTCATCGTGAACAGTATTTTGAAAACGCAGATGGAAGTTTACTTGCTCATTCGATTACACAAGGAATTAACCCTACAAGTAAAGTAACCAAAGTACGAGGTTTTATGGGACAAGCATTCCTAGCACCAGTTGAAGCTAAACCGCTACTTGTATTTACCAAAAAATCTGTTTCGTATATGCCATCTGAGTCATTTGCTATTGATGAGCATACACCGACAATTCCTGTGACTAACTGGTTCCAAGGTGCGACTTTGAAGTTCGGAAAAGGACGTATGGCAGTCTTTGGGGAAGCTGGAATGTTTACTGCCCAAATAGCTTCTGATGACAAAGACTCATGGAATATGGGGCTAAACGCAAAAGGTTCGGAGCAAAATGAGCGTTTTTTATTGAATGTCATGCTTTGGTTGTCTGGAGAACTATAGGGCTTAACGAATTTGGACTTAAACGTTAAAGGAGTTAACTCTTGCTTGATACTTTCGCAAGTTTGTCAGGATTAATAGCATCGATTTGGATCATTTTCGGTGTATATATCGCTGGTAAGTTTTACCCTAATTACAGCCATTCAAAGCAATTTTGCAGTGAGCTTGGTGCAAAAAATAGCCCAACAGAAAAGCTTTCACCTTGGATAAATAATTATCCGCTGGGATTATTGTTTTGTATTTTCGGCTGGTATATCAGTTATATATCAGACTCGTTGCCACTAACACTAACTGGAATGATGGTAGTTATTCATGGAATCGGAACCTTAGTCGCTGGTTATTATCCAATGGATGCCGATCCTTATACTAAAAAACCAAGCGTTGAATGTAAGATTCATTCATGGGCAGGCATGTTTGTTTTGTTGTCATTACTAGTGGCACCAATTTGTGCTTTATTCTCTACCGAGCAAGCTTTGGCTTCTATAGGCTTCACACTTTTATCAATTTTAAGCGTCATTGTTTCTGTGTCGTTTTTAGTAAAAATGACAAAGGTATTTAAAAGAAAGGGTAATACAGCAGGTTTGTATCAACGTTTGGCGTATGGGACACAACTTTTTTGGTTGAGCGGTCTTTCAATTTTAATAATGAAGTGATTTGAGAAAACCACAGCAATAGTACTAAAGGAAAATTAATGGATAATCAGTTTGTACCAAACACCTTTACTGTACCGGAAACATATAACGCAAACTCTTTCAGCTTTGTTCCGCTTAGCAACAAAGTTGTAGAGCAAGACTACGAAGCAGTGATGTCATCAGTTCAAAAGCTAAAAGGTATCTTTGGTAAAGGCTCAAATTGGCCTAGTGATGGTTTGACCTTGGCTAAAAATAAAGAAGATATGAAAGTTCATGAACGGGAGTTCCGTCAACGTGAAGCCTTTGCCTATTCAATATTTGATGTTAATAAAACCAAGTGCCTTGGTACTGCTTATATCGATCCGAGTCCTTCAGTTGAATTTGAAAGCATGGTGCATTTTTGGATACGAGAAGATAGTTCTCATTTAGAGTCTGAGCTGGCTGATACCATAAAATACTGGCTCGAAGATGCATGGCCATTTAAGAATGTTGCTTATCCTGGTCGAGATATCGCTTGGTCTAAATGGGATGCTTTGGTGCATAAAGCTACGGAAAATAGTCTGTGATCTCAATAAGCAATGCTCCACATTACAAATGGGACGACAACTGCGACGGCTGGCACTTAGTTAAAACTGACAATTTAAGTGTAATTCAAGAACGAGTGCCAAGTGGTGCAAGTGAAGTTAGACACTTCCATAACCACGCAGAACAATTCTTTTTTGTGCTGTCAGGTTTGGCGACAATAGAGGTTGATGGTGTCGTTCATCAACTCAAACCACAACAAGGCATTCATGTTGCAGCTGGCGTACCTCACCAATTAAGTAATCAGCAGCAAGAAGACTTGGTATTTGTTGTAACGTCTACGCCACCAAGTCATGGGGATAGAGTCGAAGCGGTTTAAAAGGAAGCAGTCATGACGGGAAATATCATTGTAGAAACAGCGAGAACTAAGCTTGTCTTATTAGATGCAAGTCAAGCCGGTTTGATGCGTGATTATTACTTAAAAAATAAAGCGCATTTATCCAATTGGGAGCCAGTTAGAGACACTTCATTTTATGAAATAAATACATGGCAAGAACTACTAAACGAAGGACAGCAGTTGTTTTGCACAGGTTCTGCAATTAAATTTGCTGTACTTAACCACTCTCAAACTCATGTTATTGGTGTTTGTAATTTTACCAATATCATCAGAGGTGTATTTCAAGCGTGTAATTTGGGTTACTCAATTGATGAAGACTACCAAGGTCAAGGTTATATGCATGAAGTGCTCGATGCTGCAATGAGTTATGTCTTTGATGACGTTGGGCTGCATCGTGTTATGGCTAATTACGTCCCAGAAAATGACAAAAGCGCCGCCGTTCTCCAGCGGTTAGGGTTCGAAAAAGAAGGCTTGGCAAAGTCATACCTTAAAATTAATGGTGAATGGCGTGATTATGTTTTGACTTCAAAAATCAATACTAAGGAATAAAGTACGCTAATGACTGAGTTAGAAAGTGAAATAATAAAACTTGAAGAGTCACTTTTCTCTGATGAAGTAAGAGCCTCAAAGATTAAGCTTGAACAGCTAATCGCTGACGAATTTATTGAAGTTGCAAGCTCAGGTATTCGATTTGGGAAAAAAGAAGTATTAGAGCGGTTGCCAACCGAGGCGGCACCAGAAATTCAAGCAACGGATTATGAGGTTCGCCAGTTAGCTGATGATAGCGTCATGTTGTTGTATCAATCAGTTTTGAAAAAACATGACGTAACAAAACCAATCTACTCTCACCGTTGTTCAATTTGGACGAAAGCAAATAACCAATGGCAGATGGTTTACCATCAAGGAACCAAGTGTGAGCCGTTTGAACAAAAGAAAAAATGAAGTAGTTGTTAACGGGCTTATTAAAAGGTTCGGGCTTTACCTTCAATTTTAAAATGAGTTAAATTAGAATCAAATTTTAGTCTCTTTCTTGATTTTAGGAAACAAAATGAACAAAGCAAATACGCAGTTTGAAGATGAATTTCTTATGGAATTACAAACTATTGAATCATCTATCGTTCAAGTATATCGGAGCAATGGTGAGGTTTATGACTCTCAGGTAGAAAGGGCATTAAATGTTGCGATAAGCGATTTGAAGGCTAAGCAAAGAAATGTTTCAGCTAAAGCACATTCATTATCAGGTATAGACCTCGAGCTTTATAAAGCAATAACTGATAATTATACAACGCTATTGGAAAACTCAACCTTTACCGTAGACAATGCCATTGAGTGTCTAAAGCGATTAAGAAAGTCTGTTCAACGATGGACTAAGCAGCTAGGTCGGCAAGGTTATCTAAATTTTGTTTCTCGTTTTGTGTAAGTAAATTTACCATCACGGCAACTCAATAAAAATAAGGCAACCTCATGAATAACGATATCCTTGGAACATGGCAAATCGTAGAGATGGATTTATGGGATAAAGATTACATTGATGCAGAAGTCGAAGGTTTTATTTCTTTTTTTGAGAATAATACAGGCGAGTTTCAGTTTGGCTATGTTCAAGGATATATGAATCTGTATAACTCAAAGTTCAAAAATAGTTCTTTGTCCTTTACGTGGGAAGGTTGTGATGAAATGGATGAAGCACATGGTTGCGGTGATGCTGCAATTGTTGGTGAACAATTGCATGGTGAAATCAACTTTCATAATGGAGAACTATCAGGCTTTAAAGCGATAAGACGCAGAAATTAACGGTTACTAAAATTTTAAATATGTAAAATACGAAATTTCCAACATTAATTTTTGTTAATCTTAGCCGATATTTCTAGTTTAACCGTAACTATTCAGCACTCTGAAAGTTAAATGAACAAAATACCTGCACTCAACTCACTATTTTTCACGATCATTTGACCGATCTAATCATCATGTCATGCTGTTGATATCATTCATTGAGTTGT
>NZ_JAFEUN010000121.1 GCF_016900895.1 Parashewanella hymeniacidonis | reverse complement strand
TTCGAAAATAAATAATCCCCGCAGCAAGCTATCTTCGCTTCGCTCAGACTTTCGGTTACAAAACGCAGCAAGCTGCGGGGAATTGAACCCTAAGAGATTAAACACAGGAACACTGATTTTTAAACACAATTAGGAACTATAGGTCGGATGTTCGACAATATTAACGATGACTAATTAAACTGGAACAGTTCTTTAATCAAAAAATAAGCAGAGTCCTATTTACCATAACGGCCGTTGTGCGCATCTGATGTAAGCCCTAAGTTGTTTTTTAGGGCTAGTCGTAGCTTTCAGAAATTTGATTTTAGAGATACTTTTTCTAATGCAATCTTTTGATTACGAACCGAAACCGAAACACGTTTATGTCCAGAAATTAGTTACTTAAACATTAATTAGAAGCACATAAATGTATCTAAGCAGCGCAATTATCGAGTGTAATTTATGATGAGTAAACGTGCATCGGTACAATTAATAAAACAAGCAACCACTGATAAATGAACTGTAGTGTTCATTTTACCCAGTGTTATGAAAAACAGCTTGAGGATTATTACATAATTGCTGTTTGAAACTGCTAACAATATTACTTCCCGTACAGTTATTGTCAGATCTCCAAGAGACGCAGCTGTCGCTGCTTAACGAGCAAACAGCATTCTCGGCTTCACCATCAACTTTAGGTTCAGCACTTTCAGTTTTCGGTTTATGAATCTCCCAGCCTTCTAAGTGCGTTTCAGCTTTTACATCAGCTATAACGCCTATGATTTTTATGATGTCCTCACCGTAACGGTTGGCGGCTTCGTTGACGATTTTGGCGAGTTTTACTGGGCGTGCGCCTCGCTTACAACCAAGGCCACCATTGGCTTCTATGTATCCTTGCCAATTAGCGGCATCAGCGGCTTTTCGGGCATTTTCTAAAATATCGTCATTGGGAATCGTTTTTCTCAGCCGCCTTAACTCTCGCCATACTGTAACTGGCGCACCGCCGATTTGTTGAAACTGCCTTATCCGCCATGTACTTGCCCAAGCTGCAACACCTTCTGCCGCATGTTTACCTGAACTTTCAGCTTCGTAATCAACATCGACATAAGCACCATCGATATTTTTAGCGATGTACTTGGCTATGTAACCTGTGGCACTGCCTTTGGTTGGATCTATGGATTTATAATCAAAGCGTGGACTGCAATCATCAGGCGTAAAGTTGTCATCCTTAATGTTCAGTTCTTCTTTATCGTGCTGGACGGCATATTCACAAATTATTTGCCTTGCGAGTACGACTTGTTCCGGTTTAAAGAACAGCAGTAAGTGCCAGTGTGGAGTACCGTCGTGATGTGGCTCGACAACCCGAAAGCCGAAGGTTTCTATTTTTTCCCGTTCAAACTTAGCCCGTACTTTTGCCCACTGTTTGCAAAGGTACTTTTGTGTGGATCTCGGCGTGGCGCCTTCGTATGATGAATTAGCATGACTACGACCATTATCGTCTTTTATCCAGCTGTGATATTTCGACGGTGCTGTCCACGTATAAAACTCACCAACATAACTATGCTCTGCGGCCAATTGCTCGAAACCTCGCATTCTCACCATCAATTCAACACGCCGATTTTCAGGATTAGAAATTGAAGCATTAACCGCATCCATTAACGGCAATTCTAATTCGTATTGCTCGTTAATAAGCATCATCATTTTCAGCCATTCGGTATTGGCTTTTTTGCGAGCTTGATATTCTTGGAGGGTTTTGTAAGAGACATAAGGCGACACGCCAGCACGAACTTTACCGACAATAATAGCGGCGTGCTCTTTGTACTGCTGGTATGCTCTTTCAAGTTGATTATGCCACCAACTTTCATCTATTAATCGGGCAAGTGCTTTGGCAATGGTATCGAGTTCGTCTGAAATATCCGCATCTCTCTGTTGTTTCTTTTCAACCTTTTTTAAGTCAGGTAATGGCGGGCAGAAGCCCCACATATCCGCAGGCTGTTTTACGGCTTTGATGAGTTCGATGGCATCAACTTTCTTGGTTCGTTGCTCGGTGATATTTTCCAACACCATTAAACAGCGATTCGCCCATTCATTGGCTATGTCACTGCGTCTGACTTCTGAATTTAAGTGATAAAGCGGGATCGGAAACTTACGGATAACCTTATCAATGAACTCAATACTTTTTCTGAGCCAGATATTGGCACTGCGTCCATTTGGGTATTTTTTGTATCTTCTGAGGTATTCTTTTGTAAGCGTTTTTGCTGATGCATCTGGTATTCGTTGCAGCTGCTCAGTCATCCATTTTAAATTGACTTTAATCGAGTCAGCTTTTACTTGAATCTGACGTTTTAAGGTTTCAATTTGATGCTCAGATAACTTGGGATAGCGGCTGATAAAGTCGAGCAAAATTGGATGTGCGAGTTGATCTGGAATAACGGTTAGATAAGCAATGATGTGGTTCAAGTCGACTTCATCAGTACCTTTAAATACTGCTGAAAGTGATATGCCTGATTGCTCTTCAAATTCGTTGATGTCCATAACGGTTCATCTCTCAGCAGCTTCACGCAGCTTTATGCCATTCGTGATAATCGAGCTGCACATAAAGCACATCACTCAGTAAGTTACACATTTCATAAAGCTCAAAGTCATTGAGCACGACTAAGCATACTCGAACTAAGGCCGACGCCATGCCTGCATAATTGTGCGCAGCACTAAATTGGTCATGACGAATGGCTGTCCAAAACTTGTTGTAGATTTCAGCCATCAAGCGGCGCATCGCTACATGCTGATTTTTAGATAGATCAAAGGCGTAGGAAGACATGGGCGTACTCCTATAAAAAAGTTAGTTGATAGGTGTTAGTGACTTATTGCTAGATTTCAGCCGCTAGAAGATTTGATTAATCGGGAAGAAACATTTTTGAAGCTACTATTGATAGTTGGCTGAAAATAGCATTGCTCTTTACTCAGGTTTATCCCTTCAAACGCATGAGCAAGGTTGGTTATATCAATAATCGCATGGCGGATTTCGTTTCGTTGGCTGCGGCTGAACTGTTCAAACCGATAATCCCAAAGTAAGTTCGCATTTATGCCAGCAGAGTGCAGCAACACTAACTTTTGATCTTTACTCAGTTTATCGTAATGACTTGCGATACTGCTACGCCCAAGCCTTGAGCGCATACTTCTAATCGCCAATTCTGCAATTGGTAATTCGCATTCATTTGCTGATTGTTGCTCCCTAAGCTCAGTGGAGTTATCTGTAACTTTGAACATGATACATCCTCCATTCAGGAAGCCGCTTTGAGCTTTGTGGACATTCGGCCAGTAACAGCAGTGTGATTTGAGAAATTACTCTCAACGTGGTAAATCAAGCGTCTGAACTCGTTAATTAAGTTAATTGATTGCCTGATAACACGATTTCGAGCATTGGCCTTCAGTCCTCTCGACTCTTTCACTTGTTCACACAAATCAGACAGAATACCAAGCTCGATATAAGCCTTAACCAAACTGTCTTTGAAGGTAGTAGGTTTAATTGATTGGAAATGCTGGAAAGCGATAGATGGCTCGCAATCTACTTCTAAAAGTAAGCCGTCGATAATGCAACGGTTATCAGTAACCTTTACGATTTTTGCCAGTTCATTAACCGTTAGATTATGGCTATGCTCAATGCATAGTTTATTGCGTAATGTCTGCGGGCTATGGAAGCCAGCGGCCTGTGCGACTTCCTTGAGATTTTCTTCTGCTGCAAACTCCCTGTATGCGCTGTTTACATGATTGAGTTCAAACTTATCACTTGCAAACATAGCGTTTACCTCAAATTGTGAACTAAACTTCTTTTGACTGATAAAGTGGTTCAGACGAAAAGAAAGCTATATTACTTGGTCATTAGCCTCACGTATAAGAGCCAATAAATTAATCAAGGGTTTTTCTTTGGATTTGATTTTACTTCTGATAGGGAGCCGGCCTTGCTGGATCATAGAGCGTATCGTGTTCTCAGGAATGCCTGAAAATCTAGAATATTGCTCAACTGTCAAGTAGGGTACAGCTATTTGAATCGCAATTTCACTCATTTATATGTATCCTTATCACAACTGCCTTTCGTGCGTATTGGGGAATGCTAGCGAGAGGCGATAATTCAACGAACGAAAGAGATTATTGATCCAGTGAGCAATCTAGTCAAGATAAAAAGTTCAGATTTTCATCAATCGTTAATTAAACAAGTTGAAGCCGATGGTGGTAAAACCATTGTTGAGAGGCTTATTCGGCTTTTCGGTGTTCGTAACCGTCTTGAATTAGCTGAAGTTTTAGATACGCACCCTGGCACCTTTTCAACATGGCAAACCCGAAATACAACGCCTTATGAAATGCTAGTAAGAATCAGTTTAGCTACTGGTGTTCCGTTAGAGTATCTATGTTTTGGCGAAGGTGACGGGGTTCCTGATATTTTTCAAAACTCGAAAGCTAAAGTTTCTGATAAACCAATCTTGCATCGTTCAGCTTCCCCGACTGACGAAAATTTATCTCAGCTATCAATCTTTGTAATCAGCAATGGTGAGTTACAGAAAACAGAAGAACTCACAGTTGACGCCAACTTTTATAATCGCTGCGGCATCACCCAAGATGACTTTGCCATCGAACAAAACGGCAACCTGCTATTCATCAACACACACCACCAAGTGATCACCAAAGGGCAATACCTCTTCAGTGTAAACAGCGCACACCAAATCGGTGAGTTAAAACAGCAACCGGACGGCAATACTTATTTTTATGATGATAGCGGTGAGACGTACGTGGTAAACAAAGAAACCACCAAAGTGCATGGTAAGGTGGTTTCTGTTTTAAATGGAAAGTAAAACTTAACTACAGAAGCAAACTCAACTCTCCTGATTAAATTTTATAAAGTCGACTCCAATTCTTCCGGTATGGTGACTAGCTAATGCTTGATATCTAGCAGCATAGCTATCTTTTAATTGAGCTTTAACTATAAATAGTTGATCTACAATACCAACTTTATCTTCCTTTTCCTCGTGATCTTCATCTTGCTCATTACCATCCTTATCTTCGCTATCTTTACTTCTCTCTTTTTCCTCATAAGACTCCGTGCTAAAGGTAGTCAACTGGAATACGTTGTCAGCATTTGCTGTATTTTTTGCAATAGCATACTCTAGATCCGGAGTTGAACTTGTCTGTAACGTAACTTCTTCACCTAAAAATAAATAAGTACCTTCAGTTGCTTTTGACAGCGCACTGTTAAGTTTAATTTTTTCTAGTCGAATAAACTTAAGCATCTTAAAATGAGGTGATAACCGTTCTGATAATTCTGTGTTATTTTGCTCTGGAACAGTATCGCAAGCAGGAGTTACGCACAGTAACCAAGTATCCTTTTCTTGAGAATAGAGAATAGTGCCTGTCGTAATATAATTTGAAGTAAAATCTTTCGTTGAGAGTGTACAATTTAAAGCGTGGGCAACCCTAGATGGTAAATTTTGGTCTCTTGTGTTAATTGATTTACTTACGTGGCGAGATGCAAAATCAATCAACTCTTTATCTGATGATGTATCAATCTCATCAATTAATTGTTGGCAAACATTTTTTGAAAAATTGATAACCTCTTCGCCAAAAATAATATTATCTTTAAAAGAATCAGTATTATTTTCAAGAAGCTTTCTAATTTTTCTGCTGTCAGCTTCACTATTCTTTAATATTTGCCAAAGCCAAGCTACTTGAGAATTATGTTCTTTTTCAAAATATCTATTTAAGGTCACTGCACCATTTTCTATTTGATTCTGAATTTCCGATGAAATTAACCTGAAATAATTTGGACGCCAATCGATAAGTGAACTGGTCAATGTATCCCATATTTTTTGAGCATCATTACCTTCAGATTTCTGATGTAATGCAACGAAAATATTTCCAAATTTTAACCAAAGACTATCATTAAAACTTCCTTTGATTTCGATATCGTCAAAGTCATCACCTAACTTATCGAAATCAGAGAGCTTTATACAGGCTGAAGACAAGGCTATATCGCTCGAATACCTTTTATCTGTATCTGGAAGTGCTTTACTTATCTTTTTAAAATCAAAACGACCATTCTTTAAATATTGTGCTAAGTCATTATCAATAAGCTGATTCCAATCTTCTGGTATTACACTACCTTCTTCAGTTTTGTCATACCAAATATCTACAAACCCCTCATTTTTAAACTGCTTTTCAACCTCAAATTTTTTATACCCTTTCATGCTAGCTGCAATTTCGAGCCAAACTCGCTTTAAATCTTCGTTGGTATAAATAACAACCAAATTCATGTGTTTTGTTTTTGAAAGTTGCTTCAAAATAGATAAAGACAGTTTTGGGCTACTATTCTCTAATTGATAATCAAGAATCAGTAAGTCAGATTTACGAGCCTTTTCAGGGTCAAAGTTAGCTAATCCATCACTCACATCACATATTAATTTTTTATCTTCAAAAAACTGTTGTATTTCCGAGGCCTTATTTGAAGCCTTGAGTGAATCTTGAATTTGAGAAAGTTCTGTTGCATCCGTTAGGTTATCTACTAAGCGATGATAAGGAACATATTCATCATCAATCATCATTACTGAGCGAATGGCATTATCACAAAAGGTTGTGGTAATTAGTGAATTATATTCTGCATTCATTGCTTATTTCCTTTCCATTCCATTAAACTCAATAACAAAGTTAGCGCCTTCCTCAAACACCATTTCATCCTTATCTTGTGCATACCAAATTTTATGGTGAGCTACAGCTAAGTTTTCCCTACAAAGATATAATCCCACACCATGCCCATTTGAACGACGGCTATAAAAGAGTTCAAAAAGTCTTGGTATATCATCTTCATCAACTTTAGGGCCAGTATTACCAATAACGACCTTATTATCTTTAAGAGTAATTTCGATTTTTCGCACTTCGGATAGAGATACCCAATAAAGCGCGTTATTGATGATATTGACAAAAACAGGATAAATTCTTGAAGGTAAATCTCTAATTACAATTGATTTAAAAGTGTCTCCAAAAATCAATTCAACACGCTGCCTTTCGAACCGATCCCTAAAAAATCTGTTCACATGAGACTTAATCATATCCCCTGTTATATCTTGCCTCATTTGATAACCAGACAACTTTAGAGGAGATAAAAAACGAATTTGTTGCGTTAATGACTTATGCGCATCATAAGCTGTAGTGAAACCGGGATGACTTTTAGTTTCTGTTGGTAGAGAGTTAAGACCTCTTGTTACTAGTAAGTCTAATTGCTCAAGTTCATGTGCCATTACTTCGACACTAATACCAAGTTGGGCTAGAGATTGAAGCTTCTTGGCTTTATCCTCAAAATAAGCTTTTTCTTCTTCTGCCATTGAAAATGCAGAATCAAGGTTAATTCCTTGCTCTAAGCGATCAAATGCTCTAAGTATTGCTTCATATTTTATTGTAAATGAGTCTGCTAAGTTTGTATAAATTGAGTCAATTAAATTCAAATTTATTTCTGCAGAATCTTGCTCACTGGAATTATCTAAAATACTAATGGCTTGCTCGTGAAACCTGCTTCTATCTTCACCTGCTTGTGTCCGCCAGATGGAACTCAAAGTATCTAATTTGGAAGCAATTAGCTTTTCATATTTCGATACTTGTCCATTCAACAATCCCTGTCTTTGATTAAATTTCTGTTGAATTCTTTCTAAAGGAGACTGATTACTTAAAAGCAATTGTATTGAGTTAAGTCTCTCGTCTGCATAAGCAATCATCTCTGAAAACTCATTATATAAATCTCTGTACTCTCGATAAGGAACCTCTTGCTTTTCATTTACCTTCGGTGGTTTTATCGGAGTTTTTAGTTCACCTCGTTGTTTTTCTATTTGTGATAAAGATTCATTTATTTCAATTAACTCATTAGTTGAAATATCAGTATTATCTTTTAGTCTTTGATAAATTTTTCTCGTAGGAGCAATCGCCTCTTCTAACTGAGGTCTTTTACTCTTAAGCTCATTTCTAAAAGTTGTTTGGCTTTGTGTCTTAGCTTTTGTTTGAGCAGATTTTCTTGCCTGCTTTTCCTTAGCGAGAATCGATAATACGTTTTTTCTTTCATCTGACTTTGACCCAAAAAACTTGTCGGCAAGTGAAATTAAATGTGACTTTACCAACTCTTTGAATTCTCTTGCTGCCTGATTACGGATAAAACCTTCCCTTCCAGCTTTATCTCTTAGTTTTCTATTATTAACTTGATCTAAGCCAATATGTCCCCAAGTTCTCCTATTCGCCCAGAAATACCTACCTGCATTTTTTCCCCTTCTTTCTTCTATTTGAAAAAAATCATAATCAGAACGTCCATAAGGTAAAACTCTTAATTGGTCTCTAAAAATTAGGATTCCAGCATCTGCGCCTGCTCTATCTCTTAATTTGCTGTGCTCCGCTTCACTTAATGATGACTTAGTTGATTCCATTTCATAAGTCCCTAGTTTTATAGAGAACGGTCCACATTGCGATAAACCTGAGTCAAAAGAAAAACTAGGAGGAATAATTACATTCTCAATATGTTTTCCAAAAGTAGTAACTTTTCCTCTAAACCAGCCTTTTTCGTCGACTAAACCTTCAACTCGATGCTCTAATGAACAAAAGTCTTCATAATTAAATACATCGAAAGAATTAAGAATATTTTTTGACTTTCCACCTATATCAAATGTTCTGATTTCATATGAAAAATCAGTTCGTTCGAAATATGGATCGGTAAATGCCTTTAATGTATCAATCAGCGTTGACTGAATATCTAATAATTCTAAATCATCTGCTGCTTTGTCTTGCCTATTTGTAAGTAATGATAACTCCCTATTTAAATCTAATAAAAATAAAGCGGTACCATGTTCATCACCATCTAACTTTTTAACTTTTTCAAGCTGAGGTTTCCAACTTTCCATGATGAAAGCATCAAATTCGAAGCTCTCGCAGAACTCAAGAACTTTCTTTTCAGTTGGCACAAAATATAGATCATCATTAAGATGTAATTCATCTTTAGTAAAATCTATCCAAGATTGACGTATTTGTTTATCTTTTACTGGCGCATCTTGGTTCTCTGGAACTGCATGAATGCATAAGTTTGCTTTCAGTTCAGCCAGCAGTTCTTCAAACATTTCATCCAAATCATGCAGTGCATCAAACTCTGCAACTGGAACTTTAATGTCATCTAGAGAAAGATAAGGGTTTTCAAATAATCTCCAATCAATTAATACGGCTGAATATTTAGTATTAGTTTTTTTAGTCACTAAAAGAGTAATTGGGGACAAGAATGCTGCTGATAAACGACCAATTCCTTTTTCACCTTGTGTACTTCGATTCGGTAGGCCAAATCGATCAGCTTCAGGTAAAACATTTTTGGTTGTTTTTGAATTGGTTCCAATTACAAGCCAATTATCAATAACTTGTTTGAACGTCATGCCACAACCATTATCAATGATGGCACCGCATTTTATATCATCATCAAAAGTATGAAGGGCTACATCGCGCGCATAAGCATCAAATGAATTTTTCCATAACTCACTGACAGCTGTTGGAGTGTCGGCAATTTGTCCTTTGCCTAAATGATCTATCGTTCTAGCTTTTGCTTTAAACGAGACAGAAGAATGCATTTCATTTCCTAATATCCTTTCTTATAGGATGAAATACTATTTGTTTTTTACTTTTAAATAAATACGTTATGCCATATTTTTAGAACTAGAATTTAGAAAGTGCTTTTTTATTTGCTCAATAAGCGCACTACCCAATTTAACTGGCACGGCATTACCTATCTGCCTTGCTTGCTCAGTAGATGAACCTAAAAAAATAAACTCATCAGGAAAACTTTGAAGCCTAGCTGAATGTCGGAGGGTAATACCGTGATTTAACCAAGGATGGACAAAGCGTCCTTTAGATGGGTTATTGCATCCAGTAGTTATTGTATTTGATGGTGTATGAAACAAAATTCGTCCATATACATCTTTATGCCCTTTATAACCATTCTCATGGCACTTAAGCCTAAAATTAATATCTTCACGACTACCGTTCAAAGGTGTTAATTTAAATCTTTCAGCAACAGAATCTGAATGAATCATGTGAACGCTACACGGATCACCTTCGGAAATGCGCTTACCAAAAACTAAATTACTGACAAATAGTTCAGAATCTGACAGACACCAATCATTTAACTCTTTGTACCGTCTAACTAACTTGCTAAGTATACTCTTAGGAGGCTGTTCAAAGACTGTTGAAGCTGTGAGCCAACTAGTTTTTCCTTCTTTAGGTGAAAAATGAGTGGGTTCAGGAGGCCACATATTTTCATCAGAAATGATGTCTTCCCTCACCGCTAATATAAAAGCTCTTTTTCTATTTTGAGGTACACCATAATCTTTAGCATTTATGATTAGTGGAGCTCCTGAAATGGTTTTGTAGTTATGTTGTGCTGCTAATGACATAAAATCATTAAGATAAGATTCATGTCGCTTCCATAATAATCCTGGCACATTTTCAACTAAAAAAACTTTTGGTCTTAAGGCCTTAACAAAATCAAAATACCTAATTAAGAGTTTGTTTCTAGGGTCTTCTTTTCCAGCATCGTTTATCCTATGCGTCGAAAAACCTTGGCAAGGAGGGCCACCTAAGAGTAGATCTAACTCGCCTTCCTTAATGTCCCAGTATTTCATTAGCCCATGAACATCAACATCGTTAATATCCTGATTAAAAACTTGCGTTTTTGCGCCTAACCTTTGTACGATGTTAGTGCTATAAGTTTTTGCAGCCATTTTATCGAACTCTACAGCAGCTAAAATATCAAACCCATTTTGATGCGCAGCTAAGGAGAAGCCTCCCGCACCAGAAAAAAGATCAATAGCTGTAAGTTGATTTCCCATAAAACCTAAAAGTATAAAAATAGATGATTCGAGAATTATAGTGATAGAAAACTTCAAAACCTAGCCTTTTGTTATATAACTGACATTCACTGCTCACATATCAGTCTTTCAACAATAGCCTACAATCCCACAAATATGTTATTCCAATAACACCTAACCTTAAACCTTTAAGAATGCGATTATGTCGTTAATATACAGTACAGAAAATCAAGCTATTGATAGTTTTTAACGATTACAACTTATGATTACAACTTATAGATAGCCCTAAGAAATTAAATTTTTTTACCCTCCCTTTTTTTCTTGAGGTTTAAATGTCAGTCCGCAACCTAAAAGACGGTAGTGCAAAACCTTGGATGTGTGAATGCTACCCACATGGACGTAGTCAAAAGCGAGTTAGAAAGAGGTTCGCAACAAAAAGCGAAGCTCAAGCATTTGAGTTACACACCCTAAAAACTGTGGACGATAAGCCTTGGCTGGGCGAAAAAGTAGATAACAGAAGATTGTCATCTCTGATTAACCGTTGGCATGAGCTTCATGGTCAGCAGTTGGCAGAACCCGAAAATCGTTTGCGTAAACTCCAACTCATTTGTAATGGTTTGAATGATCCCATTGCAAGCAAAATGACACTGAATGACTTCGCTCATTATCGTCAAATGCGTCTTGATGGCGAAATTGTCGATATGCAGGGTAATCGAACAAAGGTCAAAGCCAATACCGTCAATCACGAACATGCCTATCTACACTCTGTTTTCTCACAATTGAAAAAATTAGGCGAATGGAACCACCCGAACCCAATTGAAGATTTAGAGCCTTTCAAGACACAAGATACTGAGCTGGCTTTCCTCTACTCTGAAGAAATACCTAAATTGCTGGACGAATGCAAAAACGCAAAGTACGAGCACTTAGTTACCGTTGTAAAAATTTGCCTTTCTACTGGTGCCAGATGGTCTGAAGCGGAAGGTTTAACAGCTGACTCTTCTACACAAATATTATGGAAATTGAACTTATTATCGTTTCGTTGATCTGATCAGTAAATTACACTAGATAAGGCAACGCATCATGTCAATTTTCAACCAAGATCTATGGTCAA
>NZ_JAFEUN010000120.1 GCF_016900895.1 Parashewanella hymeniacidonis | reverse complement strand
CGTGGTTTATCTGCGCTCGAAGTTATCTCTGAAATTGTTACGGCTGTAACACAACGTAAACCTTATCCAGATGTGTTTAACCTCACCAGCGATTAGTCAATACTACGCTGGTGAATGGTTACATTACAACAGCATGGCGGCCTTCTTCAGTCCTATTCGAAATTAATGATAAGTGTTCTCTCATTATTTCTTTGTTCAAACACGGAGCTATTAGGGCTTCAGTGTCCCCTGTGTCAGGTCTAACGGCTCCAAAAATATAAGCGTACTCAAACTGTTGCTGCTTCACCGCTCGTGGGCGAGAGCCTTTTTCTGCCCAAATACGAGTAGTTGTATTTTGTTGACTAAACCGAGCCTCATCCTGAATCCAAATATCAAGCTGCTCTTCTTTAAAGTTCAGTAAGATCTGAGCGATCGTTTCTATTTTGAATTTTTTTAAAAGTTTCTTGAACTTCTTCTGATTGCTTAGGGTGCCTAGAGCGGCTGGTTATCCATCTGAGATCTAAATGGTGAAGTAAGCGATAGATATTGGAAATTTTGTATTCCACATCAAAGTTGTCTTTTATGTAGTGGATAAGTAGAGATGCTTTTAGCCTACCACCAGAAGCCTTGATATTGTTATCTAAAACGTAGCTTTTTAGCTGTTGTAATTGTTCATTTGATAGTGCGATTCGCCGTCCTGAGCGTGGCTTTTCTTTAAGCCCATCAATTCCTTCTTTCTTAAATCGTTTAACCCAATTATTTACGCTACGGCGGCTAACTTTCATATAGCGGGCTGCTTGTGCATTAGATGCCCCATCTTTTACGTGAGATAAGGTAAGTAATCGCATGCGCAAACGACCATTTTTTTCATTTGCGATTAGTTTCGTGAAGTCAATTTCAGATAAGCAATACATCAAAAATATCGGCAAGTTAAACATTACAACATTAGATCACATAATTAATGTAATTGGTATAAGTAGTTGTTCAGGTTTATTATGAGATAGTGATCACTCTGCCGGCTGGAAAGTTGAACAAATAAGCCTTTCAAGCAAACTAATAGCGAAATATAACGCACTTAGAGCGGGTTCAAAAAAAACACTGATGCCGTATCTAAAAGTTCAGCTCTTTACCTAGCTTTGAAAGACGGAGATGTAATGGTTGCAGAAAAGTTTGCTGAAGCTAACCCTGAATACTTAACTAAGCTTTCGGACAATGCAAGTTTACTCAAATCAGCAACTAAATTACAGAATTCAAAACGTTACATGGCTGGCTGCAAACAAGAAATTGATGAGGCAGGCTCAAGAAGTAAGGAAGTTTTTAATTCTAGTGATGATGAGGAAGTCATATTCGTTTAGCAAATACAATTCTACATCGAATTCATAGTTATAACTCATTTTATTAAGAGTAGTGAGGAGAGTGAAATGTCATCTTCAATAAGTTCAACTGTCACATTAAACACCAGAGAAAATCCAGCTGTATTTATACAGCCCGCCGATTTTACAGCAATAGGAAAGGCCAAGAATAATTCTGAAGAAGTTCGAGTTCAATTCTACAGCACGAAATCTGAACAGAACGTGTGGTTTACTTGTAATATTCCATCTCAATGGGCGGGAGTCTGGTCATTAGCTACTGCTTTCCATAGAGAGCCTGATAGTACTTTTCATAATCCACTCTTTGGCTCTCACGAAAATGGTATTGGTTGTCTATGTGGATACGATTTGCCTGACCCAGAATTGAAAGTTGAATTTGAGCAAAAGCTGAAAGAATACAACGTTCTTCTTGATAATGCAGTCTTATTTATCAGAGACTGTCAAACAGGTATGCTGGAGAGCGAAAAAGAAAGCGCATTTAAGAGCATTTTGCCGGGCTTTGTTAATTTGCAAGACTCTGGGGGTGGGAATGCATTAATACATGCTTGTTTTAATAACAGACCTCAAGTTATCGCTTTGCTAAAGAAACTCAAGCCAGACTTGTCATTGACAACAAAATGTAATTACACGGCTTTAGAATATTGTTGTAAGTCATCAAACCCAGATTGCTTGAAAGAGTTGCTAGAATTTGAAGATGCTATAGAACAATCTTCACGCAATAGACCCAGTTATATCACAACGTTCGCTGCGAAAGAATCTCCAAAAGTACGACATCTTCAGCTATTACTTGATAAAGGTGCTTGTATAAATGGTCAAGTCACTCTTCATGATGCAGGAGTGACACCTTTAATGACAAGCTGCAAGACTGGTGTTAAGGATGGATTTAAAAAAGTTAGATTTTTATTGGACTCCGGAGCTAATGTTGCACTAAAAAATACACGAGGGAACACAGCACTTCATTATGCAATCGCTTATGGTCAATTAGACAGTGCTAACGCCCTGCTGCAAGCTGGTGCAGACTCGACTGAGAAAAATTTTTCAAAAAAAACACCTTTTGAGTGTTTAGGCTTAAACATGGAATCCGAAAATATAATTACTCATGACTTACCGACTAAAGCAAAACTTCTCGCACAAGCACTGGAAAATGACTATTGGTGCCTAGCAATACATATGTTCGATTCTGGGTGGAGATTAGAAGAACTTAATGTGCCAAGAGCTCTAAAAACTAAGTATGCCGCTCTGCAAAAAGGTAAAGATTCAGAAGAAACGACTGAAAAAGAAATAAGAGAATCCGTTCTTTTCCTAGCCCTAAAAGTTGGAGATATTAAAGCAGCAGAAGCTTGTGGAAGTAGTACCAAAATGCTCGCAGAGCTTACAGCTCAATCAAGATTAACGAGAGAAATAAAGAAGTCTACTAGCATTGGTTTTATACAAGACAAGTTAGACTCTGAACGAAGACAAGGGATAGCAGATACTGACGATGTTTCAGATGCAGAAGATTTTGTCATGATTTAGAAAATCTAAGTTAGAGGAGGATATACCTCCCCTAATCTTTGCATTTACTCTTTAATTAAATTCCATAAACAAACAAGGTTAGCAATAAACCATAAATCTTTAATCAAGAAGTGACCCGTGGACGATAAAATTGTCTGAGATGTAAGCGCACCATCTACACTAAATAAGAAGGTTTGAGTCACAACAAAAACGGCGCCTGACATAAAAGCACCGAACATAAATAATCTTGATTTGAATACTGAGCCTAGAACTAAAGCTAAAGCGATTAAATCATAAACGCCAATCAAGTTTGAGGTGGTTTGCACATCCCAAAATTTATACATCCAAAACATAAATGGTGATGTCGCAACTAAGTCTTCAATACCTTTTGCTTCGATCTCGGTAAACTTCATACCTCCAATCCAAAGCAACACGAGAATAACGGGAAACGCTGCTATCATTTTTTGCTGACAAATACTTATTGAAGGCTTGAGCAGTAAAATACCCACTGAAACAAGCGCAAAATATTTAATGACACCTTGCCCTGCTCCAATTGCGGGAAAACCACCTAAAGAACCAATCCACATTTTTGAAGAAAAAAGAGCAAGTAAAGGTATTGTGCCAACTAAAATCAATAACCAAGCTAAAGGCTTGTGCATGTTTTCATTTTTCAGTGACAATACTGAAAGCACAGCTATCACAATGAAGCTTAATCCAGCAACTGCGTTAAAAACTGAAGCGCTTGCAAGCGTTGAAATAGAAAAGAAGTCTGTAACTAAAGTGATGTGTCTTGTTTCGCCCATCAATAACATTGATGGGCCTAGTAACACTGAAGACAAGGCAAGTAAATAAAATACTGGATTTAAATTTGAAGTTTTCATGAAAAATACTCATAGAGTTTGGGGTTGAGACAATAGACCATTCACTCTATGACTCTATTTCATAAATTTATAATTAAAATTATTATTCTGAATTTTCACTATTGATAATTATTTTCGTTCATTCTCTACGACTCCTAGAACACAAACTACTGCAACTAACAACTCTGGCTCTTTCTGACTATAGTTATATCATCTTTCATGACAGAGGTACTATTTATGACCGGTCGCTTATTCGCTTTATTAGCCGCTATCTGTTGGGGGTTCGACTTTATTGCTCTAATTCTGGGGATGAAACATCTTGAGCCCTTTGCTTTTAATGGATTAAGGTTTTTCCTTGGAGCACTGTTCTTAGTTCCTGTATTACTTTACTTTCGGAGTGAAATAAATATCTCTCTCAAAAGTTTAAAGCCTCTTTTTCTCGCAATTATCTTAATGTCCTCAAGCCTTTTTATAGCGACAGCTCTACAACAATTTGGTTTACAAACTGCATCAGCAACTGACGGGGGATTCATTTCAGGACTTTATATTATTTTTGTCCCCATGCTTGGCATATTGATCAATCAAAAAGTTAGTAACAACACTTGGTTCGGCGCTTCAATATCAGTTATAGGGCTGTTCTTTTTGTCTGCTAAATATGATTTATCTCTAAATATTGGTGACACTCTCATTTTAATTTCAGCTATTTTTTGGGCGCTGAACATTCTAATTACTGACCATTTTGTTAAATATCACTCAGCCTTGTTATTAGCATTTTGTCAGTTCTTTTTCTGTGGGTTAATCAGTTTGAGCTTATCGCTATTTTTAGAAAATAGTTATGACGCAAACAAAATATATTTAGCTGGAGGCGCATTACTTTATAGCGGTATCTTCTCGGTGGCTTTAGGCTTTACATTGCAAGTCATGGCTCAAAAAAGCGTTTCTCCATCTCATGTTGCAATCATTCTAAGTATCGAAGCCGTTTTCGCTGCGACAGGTGGCTGGTACTTGCTAAATGAAAGCCTAACAGCTATTCAGATGTCAGGTTGTAGCTTAATGTTGGGTGGAATAATTCTCAGTCAAATCAAAAAGCCTATATTGAATATATTGAAACCGAGCAATTCAGCAAATAGTAAATGATTAATTGGAATGCATAGCCTTACTGTTAGGGTCAATTGATCTTTCAGGATTAAATCTTGTGCTATTTGAGCGTTTACCTGTTCAAGGCGTGAGCAGTGAAGCTTAGCCATCTAAGTGAGCTGGTCACAACACAGAACAGTAAACGCACAAAAAGCATCGAAGACAGCGTAAATTAGTCATTTATGCTACGTTATCGCTTGCTTATTTGGAAACGAAGTAACGACAGTTTTGTATCTCGGTAATAACCAAACCGCACAAGCTCTGCCTTGCATAAAATAACCAATTTATCGCTGCAAAAATAATCTCGAAAGATCAACAGATCCTGGTATTCATTACTGGTTATAGCTAAATCAAGGAGCAACTCTAAAGTGAAAGTTTCTTTTAAACTCACCGTGATTTAAAAAATAAATCACTTGTTCTATCACTTTATTATTTTTCATCAT
Organism: Parashewanella hymeniacidonis; assembly: GCF_016900895.1. Lineage (GTDB taxonomy): Bacteria > Pseudomonadota > Gammaproteobacteria > Enterobacterales > Shewanellaceae > Parashewanella > Parashewanella hymeniacidonis. Next base: position 6,832 of record NZ_JAFEUN010000120.1, on the reverse strand, counting down.
AAAGACATGGGTGACAGGCATAATGATATGATCTTGCATACCTTCAACCTTTGTACTTTCAACACTCACTTTGCCATCATCTTGATTGGGTAGCATGGTTGAAAGAATCAAATTGAGGCTACTACTGCCTGCAATTACACCCGAATCAAAATCTACTGCACCTAACTTTTTAGGAACACTCATTTGTCCCGTTCCTAACTGGAGACCAGCGGGCCCAGTAATTAAGTCAAAACCAGGAAATTTACTGTATTTATCAACCACCTCACTACCATTGTTTGGTGGGCCAAGCATGACGACACGCCCTAAATTAGAGATATCATGATCAGACAGGTATTGCCTGACCAGAATTCCCCCCATTGAATGAGTAACAAAATGAATATTACTCATTTCTTTTAATGGTTCGCATTGCTTCAAAGCTGGCTCAATGGCCATTGCAGCGAGTTGTTGAATAGGGAATTTTGTGGAAGGGTAATCAACATTCACAGATTTAAAATTATTTGCTGACAGCTTCGACGCTATTTCTGACATTGTTTTGTCTGACTTCGCTAGGCCATGCAAAATAACAACACAGTCTTTTGCCGCAGCGCTAACACTCAATAGCGAAATTAAAATACAAAGAAGGTATTTATTCACCTTTTACCTCCTTTATCTTCCAGCCCGGTAATTTTTGCCTAATATCATCAAGGATGACATCTGCATCTCCGCGCACAACAACAATTGGTGTCGATGATAAAAATTGCTTCGATAAGGCATGAATACTCCCTGATGTAGCGCGCTTTAACCAACCCAAACGTTCGAGCTTTGCGCTATGACTACTAGATTCTAATAATTGTAACGTTCCCATTCCGTCATCTTGGTCCTTCGAAATTAAATCTTGACCTAAAAAATACAGTTTTATTGCGTCTACTTCGGCTTGCTGTGGCGCCTCACTTTTCAATAGACTGATATGTCGCAACATTCCTTCTAAAAAGGCACCACTGTGCTCTTTCGAAGCGCTCCCCCACAATACCATTGCTCTTAACAGCTCTTGATTTCGACAATAAGCATAAGCGCCGTAAGTTAACCCTCTTGTTTCACGCAAATCATAGAACAGCCTTCCGTATGAGCCTCGTCCAAGGATCCCACTGAGCGTATTACAGGCGTATAAAGATTGCTGTTGATTAAGCCAATCCTCATCTTTCGGGGAAACAGCTCGGCCCTTATGAAAGTATTGTGGGAAACGCAAACCCACTCGAACCATAATATTCGAACTGTTTGGGGCATCAATAAAATAAATTGTTTTAGGCGGTTTGGGAGAAGTTAAATTAACATCATGTTGAACAACTGAACGAGTTTTTACGTCCATGTTTGCGGTGACTTGCTTGGCGATAGCTAAAAGTTCAGCTTCACTTAACTGGCTGGGTGCTTTAAGTAATAAATGCCATTCAAGCATTGAAGACGTTTGAGCATGTAACTTTTTGAGTTTCTCTAGGTTCAAATTTTCAAAGAAAACCCTGTTTTGAACAACTTGTAAGTATGGGTGCTTTTTACCAAGAAGGTGCTGCTGAAAAACAAGGTTGATATCACTACCAGTCACAGATTGAATTTTTCTATTCAGTTTTAAATTCCGCCTAACGGTGTCGACATCAATATCTTCTGCAAACTCAGTTCCCCAGAACGCCCCTAGTTGATTAAAATGACCATCGTTAGGACGAAAACACTTCATTGCTACTGTAACGGAATGATATGAAGCATCAGTAGAAATACTTTCCATGCATTCATCTTGCTGAATGGCCAACATGGATAAAGACTGACGCCTGAATGCCCTCACCAATACATCTGCGTTAGAAATTGGCTTTGTCGGATTGACTCCTACCAGCCTAATATCCCACTTATTTTCTTGCGTTCCAACGATTTGATAAACCGAGATGGGAACAACTACTCCATCATTTTGCGTAAAATGAGCATGAGTCAGATACTGATTTTCTTTATCGAGAATATCCCAGTCAGGTACTATTTTTGGAAAGCCATTACTTACCTGAAAAGTCGGCAGGGTTGGTTCGCTGACAGGAGTAAAGTCAATCTTATTTTGGCAAGCGACGAGAACCAAACAAAGCATTAATACACTGCTTTTCAATATTCTCATAACGCATCCTCCTCAAGTGAATCCGTTGTACGTTTCGGTAATAATTCCAAAACGCTTTTAGCCCAGCGAATATACCAAGGTGGCAATAAATCTAACCTGATGGAGTGAGCAGGTGAAAAATAGATGTTCGCCACTCTTCGAATGTCTGCAACGGATACCTGATTCACTTGTTGCCAACTTGCGGTTAATGGATTTTGTGATTGAGAGCTCTGCGTATCAGATAATACCTTTGCAATCGTTAAATTATCTTGAAGTAAATTAATTCGACCATTGAGGTAAACGGATTTCAAATAGCATAAACGCTGCTCATCAATACTGTTCTTTTGAACTTGATGAATAAGGGATGTTATTGACTTTACCTGAGCATCTAATTGAGTTCTTGCTCTTGGTGCTATTGCAAGACCTGCTACTCCGATTTCAGACAAAGACTGAGCTAGAGGGTAATAAAGCATGTACTCAGGATCATGCAAATTATTAAGTTGTAATTCAGCCGACTTATCAGAAAACAAATGCGCCTGAAGTAATTGAATTGCCGCTTTGTCAGGATGGCTCCGGCCTACCGTTTGCCAAAACAATAAACTTGCAGGCCATGGCCCGCGATCGTCTACAATTTCTCCAGAGATGGCTCTAGGTTGAATGTTTACCTCAGGCTGAGGAGTCGACTCAGAATCAGGTTTCGGCCAATGAGCAAAGTATTCAGTCACTAACTCATCGATGTTATCAGGTAAAGCACCAACAATACTCAGTTGCATATTATCTGGACGGTAATATTTCTGGTGAAAGGCTTGCAGCTCTGCTTGTGTCGCCGACTGTATATCTTTTCTAGAACCAATAACACTGTGACCATATGGCGTGTCTCGAATCTGCTGGAATAAGAACTCTGAAGCAGGTTCAAGATAAGGTTGAGATTCAAGCATTAGTGTGCGCTCTTGAAGTACGGCTTGTTTTTGAATCGCAATCGTTTTTTTAGTCAAGTCAGGAAATCTAAGACGATCTGAATCCAAAAAAAAGGCTAACTCAAGCGCAAATGTAGGGATGGTTTCAAAATAATTTGTTCTATCAAACCAAGTTGTGGCATTGGTATCGGCTCCAACAGCATCCATTTGTTGACTGAAACTATCCCCAGGAGCGTGTTTACTGCCTTCAAACATTAAATGCTCAAAAAGGTGTGCGTATCCTGTTTGTCCTTCAACTTCATTTTTAGAGCCAACATTAAATTGACTCACCACTGACACCGTTTTCTTTGACGGTCGATTGATGAGTCTAACGTTTAAGCCATTATCTAACACCTTATGAGCAATCGATTGTTCGAGTTGATAAAGAGGCATGGCTTGCGCCGTTAAATTACACGAGTCAGCCAATACAGGCTTTATAACCAATGCAGAGCCAACTAACATCCAGTTCCATTTCATATAATAAACAGTTCGAATCCATTTGAATGATTAAAATAAAGATACTGTTTAACGTTCTCAGCTGCAACTTTACAATATTGCGAATTAACTGCGCCTCAATTTGAACCAGATAATTAATGAACCAAAACTTTCACGAAAGAAAACGCCAAAAGCCAAAGCCACAAATATCTATTTAAACAATGTACAAAACCCCAAGACCCAATCTAGTCCCCATAAGTGCTCAGGATAAAAATACATATTTACTTAAACAGTTATATTTTCAAGCAGATCAAAGGAACCAGCAGTGATCTAAGCTTGCATGTCTATCTACATACAACACACTATTAATTAACGCATTTATTAGCATCTACACGATGGTCATCAATTTGTTCAATCTCTTTCATTACGTCCATAATCAGGCCCAAATCAGTATTCACTTGTCGATCTGATCATCGTTATAGAAGAAAGTTCAAAATGGCATTAAATTATTTTTCAAGACCTAAAGCGCGATCCCGCCCTGCCATCACTACTGAAATAAGTCCGAAAAACCTAGATTAATAAGTGAATCTAGACCGTCAATGTCTGTGTAATTTGAAGTAACATACGAATCGAGTGTTTTTAATATTACAGAACTTTTTCCTGTTTCTTGGTATTGTTCAATCGACTTAGCCGCAGTGTAAAGTGCAAATGCCTTTTGAACTAAAAATATATCTTGTGCTCCGGTGACATGTTGAGAAAGGATCGATGCAACTTTATTCTTTAACGCCTTTCTTACATCACTAATATCTGCTGAATGGACATTTTCTCCAAATGTTTGGTGGATATTATCTTCTACAACGGTTTTAAATACTTCAACTTGCTTGCTTCTGCGTGTAGCGTTCGTTAATGAATCTTGGATGACGGTGTGAAGGGCATCAGCTGACGGTAAAGTAAATTCTGGAGACTGAATTTCAGCGAGAACATCGTCGGATAATTTAATATGCCCTTATTCTAAATAAGCCGTGTTAATGGCTTTGATTTTTGAAATGTTGGCTTCTGACAACTGATCTGATGCCTTACCTGAGAGCACGATTTTATCAAAATCGTTATGACCACTTTCGAAAGCAGGTTGCTCTGAAATTGAATCAATGACACCCTCATCGACTAAAATTTGTCGATAGGCATAAAAAAGACTAACTCTCTTTTCATAAGTCGAAACGGAATACACTACTAAACTTCCTTATCTCCATTAAGAGAAAGTTTAGTTCAAATCTCAGTTTTTATTTCAGTTTAAGCAATAAAAAAGAGGCACTTAGGCCTCTTTGATACAATTATGGTAAGACTATAAAACTTGAGCAATCGCTTTACAAATAACAGGAATATTAGTGGTCGTCATTCCTGCCACACTGATTCGTCCTGAACCAACAATATAGACGCCGTACTCGCTCTTGAGTTTTTCCACTTGCTCTTTTGTTAAACCCGAAAAGCTGAACATACCTATCTGATCAGAAATAAAACTAAAGTCTTGTGTAACACCTTCAGCATTTAAAGTATTCACAAACAACTGTCGCATTTGAGCAATGCGTTCACGCATTTGCTTTAATTCATTATGCCATTGCATTGTAAGTTTAGCATCGTTCAAAATTGTACTTACAATTAAGGCACCGTGTGCTGGGGGATTAGAGTACATCGCACGAACAATTCGCTTAATCTGGCTGTAAGACTTTTGAGCTGTTGAAGTATTTTCAGCCACCAAGGTAACAGCACCTATACGCTCATTATACAAACCAAAGTTTTTTGAAAACGAATTTGCAACCAGTAATTCTGGCACTTGAGCTGCTACAATCCGCAAACCTTGTGCATCTTCTTCAATGCCATGACCAAAACCTTGGTAGGCGAAGTCAAAGAACGGCACTAGCTGCTTTTCAACACAAACAATGGCTATTGCATTCCATTGCTCAGCGTTTAAGTCGATGCCCGTAGGGTTATGACAACAACTATGGAAAAGTACAATATCTCCAGCTTTTGCATTTGATAGGCTTGAAATCATACCCTCAAAATCTAAACCGTGGCTGTCACTGTTATAATAATCATATTCCTTAATTTCGAACCCAGCCGTCGAAAAAATATTACTGTGATTTGCCCAAGTTGGGTTACTGACCCAAATGGTTTTCGTTTTTGTTTGACGAATTAAAAACTCAGCTCCTAATCTTAACGCTCCCGTACCACCCGGCGCTTGAAGCGTCTCAACACGCTGTTGAGATAGTAGTTCAGAGTTTTCTCCGAATAACAGTTTTTGCACACCCAAGTTATACTGAGACTCACCTTCAATTCCAAGGTAAACTTTTGTTTTTTCTGTTTCTAGCAATCGAGCTTCTGCTGTTTTAACAGCATCTAAAATTGGTGTTGTACCATCATCAGCTTTATATACGCCAATACCTAAGTTTACTTTCTCAGGTCTCTGATCGGCTTTAAAGGCATCATTTAAACCAAATAGAGGATCTGCAGGAGCTTGCTCGACAGTTGAAAAAATCATAGTGAAATCTCATTAGGGATTTGGAAATTTTATTAAGTATAGAATACAAAAAAACCCCAACAAATGTTGAGGTTTTTCTGTTTATTCTTCAGTGATTTCACTGATAAATAATGGTACCCGAGGCCAGACTTGAACTGGCACGCCTATTAAGCGAGGGATTTTAAATCCCTTGTGTCTACCGATTCCACCACTCGGGCAAAACTTTGTTTTATCGTAACGCTTTATTTATAAGAATATGGTACCCGAGGCCAGACTTGAACTGGCACGCCTATTAAGCGAGGGATTTTAAATCCCTTGTGTCTACCGATTCCACCACTCGGGCTCATCTTCTTATAAAGCATTACATTAAAACGTAATTTTAATGTGGAGGCGCGACCCGGAGTTGAACCGAGATAGACGGATTTGCAATCCGCAGCATAGCCATTCTGCCATCGCGCCTTAACTATCTTAGGAGAAGTTCTCCCTGACAGCGAGAAGGCATTCTACGGATTTATGATTTTGAGTCAATCAAGAAATAGAGATTATTTTAATACTTTGGTTTGTTCGAAGAAATATCGAACAAAAAAGCTAACAATGCAGCGATTTGACGATTTTTTATCACTTAATAGTCTTTAACCTTTGCACTATCAAGACAATGAAAAAATTCGTAACGTTATAATGAAAACCTCTATTACCGATATATATACCCATATATGGACTCTCCCCTATTTACAAGGCATTAGTTTTTGAAAAAACAGGGTTCATTGCTGTCATATATTCGGCTTATTTATCAAGAAATCTGTCTTGTAGCCTTGATGGTAT